>CAZIBA010000161.1:0-5845 GCA_964536795.1 uncultured Planctomycetota bacterium
GACGACCACAGCGGCCAAGCTGGCCCGTCTGCTTCATCACCGTGGTCACCACCCCATGCTGGTGGCCGCCGACATCAAACGCCCGGCCGCCATCGACCAACTGGAGATACTGGGCCAGCAACTGGACGTCCCCGTCTACGCCCGTCGGGACGGCACCCCGGCCCCGGCCATCTGCAAGGCCGCGGTCAAGGAAGCCAAAACCCAGGGCCTGGACGTGGTCATCCTGGACACGGCCGGCCGCCTGCACATCGACGCCGAGATGATGGGCGAGCTGAAGCAGGTGGCCCGCTCGGTCGGTCCGCAGCAGACCTACCTGGTGGCCGACGCCATGACCGGTCAGGACGCGGTGGAGTCGGCCGGCCGGTTCCACGAGACCCTCCCACTGGACGGTGTCATCCTGACCAAGCTGGACGCCGACGCCCGGGGCGGAGCCGCCCTCTCCATCAAGGCGGTGACCGGTCGGCCCATCAAGTTCGTGGGTGTGGGCGAGAGGTTGGAGGCCCTGGAGGAGTTCCACCCCGACCGGATGGCCGGTCGGATACTGGGTATGGGCGACGTGGTGGGCCTGGTGGAGAAGGCCCAGGCGGCCATTGACGCCGAGGAAGCCCAGAAGTTGGAGGAGAAGCTGCGCAAGGCCACCTTCAGCCTGGACGACTTCCTCAAGCAGATTCGTCAGATGCGTCGTATCGGTCCCTTCAAGGACCTGCTGGCCATGATCCCGGGCTGGGGCTCCCGCTTCCAGCAGATGGACGTGGACGACTCGGAGCTGAACCGGGTGGAGGCCGTCATCCAATCGATGACCCCGGCCGAGCGCATCCGGCCCGAGATCATCGACGGCGGTCGACGCCGACGGATCGCCATCGGCAGCGGCACCCACCCCCACGACGTGTCCGGACTGGTCAAGCAGTTCCGTCAGATGCGGACGATGATGAAGGAATTGGCCGACGGCTCCCTTGCCAAGACGGGCATCGGCCTGCAGGATATGCCCGGGATGCTGGCCCGGGGACCGACCAAGGTGAAACAGCGCAGCAAACGCCTCAAGGGCAAACGCAAAGGGAAAAAGAGGAGGTAACCAGTTGGCGGTTCGCATTCGACTACAGCGGTTGGGTCGTCGGCACCGGCCCTTCTACCGCATCGGTGTCTGTGACGCCCGGGTGCCCCGGGACGGTCGGCTCATCGAGAAGCTGGGCTACTACGACCCCCTGGCCAAAGAGGAAGAGAAGCAGGTGGTGCTCAAGGAAGAGCGCATCCGCTACTGGCTCTCCCAGGGAGCCCAGCCCTCCAAGACCGTGGCCGACATCCTCAAGCGGAAGGGCATCCTCGCTGCCAATTGAGAGGCCGACGGCGGCGGGGGTCGGGGAGTCGGGCCCATGCGGATTGACGTGGTTACACTGTTCCCCGAGGTCTTCGCGGGCTTCCTTGACACCTCCATCATGAGGCTGGCCCGTCAGCGGGGACTGGTACAGGTGACGGTGACCAACCTGCGTGACTTCGCCGACGACCGTCGGGGTACGGTGGACGACCGCCCCTTCGGCGGTGGTCCCGGGATGGTGCTCAAGGCCGAGCCGGTGGTGCGGGCCGTGGAGAGCCTGCTGGGCGAGGACCGGGAAGAAGGTGAGCTCGTGCTGCTTACGCCACAGGGCGAGCCCCTCACCCAGCCCCTGGCCCGGGAGCTGGCCGGGAAGCCCAGTCTCCTTCTGGTGGCCGGGCACTACGAGGGGTTCGACGAGCGGGTGAGGCTCATCCTCGGGCCACGGGAGGTCTCCATCGGTGACTACGTGCTCACCGGCGGGGAGCTCCCCGCTATGGTGGTGATGGACGCCGTCGTCAGACTCATCCCCGGGGTCCTGGGGGACGAGCGTTCGGCCGAGGAGGAATCCTTCGAAGACGGGCTGGAGGGGCTGCTGGACCACCCCCAGTACACCCGTCCACGGGAGTTCCGAGGCTGGGGGGTTCCGGAGGTCCTGCTGAGCGGCGACCACGAGGCCATTGAGGCCTGGCGGCGGGCGGAGGCCCGTCGGCGAACCCATGAGCGTCGGCGCGACCTGCTGTGACCAGTGACTGCTTGACTTGCGACCTTTTGACCTGCGACTTCGCGAGGAGCTCAGACCGATGGCACGAGTGAGAAAGGTAGAGACCAGTCAGCTCAAGGAGGACGTTCCCGAGTTTGAGGTCGGGGACACGGTGGAGGTCCTGGTGAAGTTGGTGGAGGGTGAGCGGGAACGCACCCAGGCCTTCACCGGCACCGTCATCGCCCGGAAAGGCTCGGGCCTGCGGGAGGTCTTCACTGTCCGCCGAATCGTCCAGGGTGAGGGGGTGGAGCGGGTCTTCCCCCTCCATTCGCCCTTCGTCACCGACGTCAAGGTGGTTCGCCGAGGACGGGTGCGCCGGGCCAAGCTCTACTACCTGCGTGACCGCGTGGGCAAACGGACCCGGGTCAAGGAACGCCGCTACTCACCCCGGACCAGCGCGTCCCAGAACCAGACCCAGAACCCCGAGGAGCGGGAGGCCTAAAGGCCCCTCCCACTCCCTGCGGACCCGTGAGGGCCCGCTACCTGCAGACCGAGGAAGGCCGAGAGTGCTCACCCCCGCGACGGACCAGTCCGACAGTGACGGCTCCTCCGGTGGGGCCCCTGATTCCCGTCGCGACTTCGGTCGCCGGGCCGAGGCGGCCGCCGAGCGCGAGCTCCGTCACCGGGGCTACCGCATCATCGACCGGAACGTCCGCACCGCCGGTGGTGAGCTCGACCTGGTGGCCCTCGTGGGTGGCACGGTGGTTTTCGTCGAGGTCAGGGCTCGTCACTCCGAGGACGTGGGCTCGCCCTTGGAGAGCGTCGGCCCCCAGAAACGCCGTCAGCTCACGAAGCTGGCCACCTCCTACCTCCGCCAGAAGAAGCTTCTGGAGCAGCCGGCCCGCTTCGACGTGGTGGCCGTCGAGTCCGACGACGACGGTGACCTCAAGGTGACCGTGCTCCCCGACGCCTTTCCCGCTCAGGGACCCTACGCTCGATGACGGCCCCGGACGCCCTTCGTCCCACCTTCGTCGACACCCACGCCCACCTGAGCGACCGCAGCTTCGCCGACGACCTCGAAGCCTGCCTGAGCAGGGCAAGTGAGGCCGGTGTGGTCGCCGTCCTCACCGTGGGCTCGGACCTTCCCTCCAGCGAGCAGGCCGTCGCCCTGGCCGACCGGTACCCCGAGGTCTACGCCGCCGTGGGCATCCACCCGCACGAGGCCGCCTCGGTCGGGCCCTCTCACTTCGACAGGTTGGCCGAGCTGCTGCGCCAGCCCAAGGTGGTGGCCGTGGGAGAGACGGGGCTCGACTTCCATCGCAACCTCGCCCCTCGCCCCGTGGCCGAGTCCGTCTTCCGCCAGCACCTGGCCATAGCCCAGGAAGTCGGTCTTCCCGTCATCGTCCACGCCCGCGAGGCCCACCAGGCCGCCCTTGACATCCTGCAGGCCATGCCTGACCGGCCCGCTGCTGTGCTCCACTGCTTCGACGGGTCGCTGGCCGCGGCCCAACGGGCCCTGGACCTGGGCCTCTTCATCTCCTTCACCGGGAGCCTCACCTTCCCCAGCGCCGGGGAGTTGCGGGAAGTCGCTGCCCGACTGCCCCTCCGTCGGCTGATGGTCGAGACCGACTGTCCCTACCTGGCCCCCCAGCCCTGGCGGGGAAAGCGCAACGAACCCGCCTACGTCGTCGCCGTGGCCCAGGTGCTGGCCGAGCTCCACGGCTTGACCCTCGAGGAGGTCGGCCGCATCACCACCGAAACCGCCACCGAGTTCTTCCGCCTCCGGCCTGGCTGAGCGCTGCGCTCGCCTGCTCCCGTCAGGGCGGGGCTCGAGCCCGCCAAAAGCCCCTTGGTGCCGGGGCACCGGACGCTATACTATGATGCTTCAGTGGGCTTGGGGTCTCCGGCAAAGTCTTGTCGGAGGGTCGGGCCGGAGGAGGTCAGGGGTTATGAGCGCAGGCCAGGTCCCCCTTTCGCTGGTCACGGGTGGGGCTGGGTTCATCGGCTCTCACATCGTCGAGGCCCTCCTGGCCCGGGGACACCGGGTGCGGGTGCTGGACGATTTCTCCAGTGGTCACCGGGAAAACCTGGAGGGGCTGCTGGGCTCCATCGAGCTCGTCGAGGGCGACGTCCGGGACGGGCAGGTGGTGTCCCGGGCCCTGGCCGGCTGTCAGTACGTCTTTCACCAGGCGGCCGTCCCCTCGGTGGTGCGCAGCGTGGAGGACCCCTTGCGGAGCAACGCCGTGGCCGTGGACGGCACCCTGAACGTGCTCCAGGCCGCGCGCGCGGTCAAGCCCCTGCGGGTGGTCTACGCCAGCAGCTCCTCGGTCTACGGCGACACGCCCACGCTCCCCAAGGTGGAGTCCATGACCCCCCAGCCTCTCTCGCCCTACGCCGTGGCCAAGCTGACGGCCGAGTACTACTGCCGGGTCTACAGCACGGTGTTCGATGTCCCCACCGTGGCCCTGCGCTACTTCAACGTCTTCGGTCCCCGCCAGGACCCGGCCTCGCCCTACACCGGGGTCATTTCCATCTTCGTCCGGGAGCTGCTTCAGGGCCGCAGCCCCACCATCGACGGTGACGGCGGGCAGACCCGTGACTTCACCTACGTCAGCGACGTGGTGGCGGCCAACCTGCTGGCCGCGGAGTCGGAGGCGGCGGTGGGCCAGGCCGTCAACGTGGCCCGGGGCGAGCAGATCAGCATCGAGGAGCTCTTCCGGACGTTGCGGGAGCTCATCGGCGCCGAGGTGGAAGTGCGGCACGGTCCGCAGCGGGCGGGGGACGTCCGTCATTCCCGCGCCGACATCACCAGGGCCCGGGAGCTGCTGGGCTATGAGCCCCGGGTGGGGCTTCGGCAGGGCCTACAGCGGACCGTGGAATGGATGAGAGAGCACCTGCCGACCGAGGGCTCGGGGAGCTGAGAGCGGACGGCCGGGGCGACCGGGGTGGCCTGGAAGGAACAACCTGGAGGAGGAGCATGCCCATCATCGACCTGGAAGGTCTGAGTCGGTACGTCGACGTTCCCGAGCCGGCCCGCCTGCTGCTGGAGCGGCCCGAGAAAGAGGTCTCCCTGAGGCTCTCGGTGCGCACCGGTGCCGACCAACTGCTCATCACCGACTGCTACGTCGTCTTCTACAACACCGCCCGGGGCGCGGCCAAGGGCGGCATCCGCATGGCCCCCCACGTCTCCCTGGAGGAGACGGGCAAGCTGGCCGAGCTGATGGTCTGGAAGACGGCCTTGACCCACATCCCCTTCGGGGGAGGCAAGTCGGGCATCCGCCTGGACCCCGACGAGCTCGACCCCTTCGAGAAGGCCGTGGTGCTCAAGGAGTACGTTCACCTGCTGAAAGAGGACCTTCTGGCCGGCAACTACATCCCGGCCCCCGACATGGGCACGGGTCCCCGGGAGATGGCCGTCATCTACGGTGAACTCCACATCCCCCAGGCCGTGACCGGCAAGCCCCTGTCGGTGGGTGGGCTCCCCGGGCGGGAAGAGGCCACCGGACGGAGCGTGTTCACCTCTGCCCGCCTGGCGGCCGAGCAGGTGCTGGAGCATCCCCTAAAGGGATTGGCCGTGGCCATCCAGGGCTTCGGCAACGTGGCCACCCACGCCGCCCTCTTCCTTTCGGAAGCCGGAGCCCGGGTGGTGGCCGTCAGCGGCCGTAAGGGCGGCCTCTACAACGACCGCGGCCTGGACGTCGCCAACACCATCGAGACCTACTTCGCCCAGGGGAAGTCCTTCGACGGGCTGGATGGGGATGCCGTCAGCAACGAAGAGCTGCTCACCCTTCCCGTGGACGTCCTTATCCCGGCCGCCCGTGGTGGCGTAATCA
>CAZIBA010000162.1:0-3417 GCA_964536795.1 uncultured Planctomycetota bacterium
TGACCCGGAGCCCCAGGACCGTCTCCAACTCGGCGACGAGGAGCTGCTGGATCTCCTCGAGGCGGCGCATCTCGTCGGTGAACATCTCGCGAGACACCTCAACGCGGACCTCCAGGTCGTCGGACCTGCCCCGGCGCTCGACGACCAGCTGGTACTGTGGCACAACCCCCTCGACACTCATCAGTGCCGTCTCCACCTGGGAAGGGAAAACGTTCACCCCACGGATGATGAGCATGTCGTCGGTTCGGCCGGTCACGCGGGCCATGCGCTGGAGCGTCCGCCCACAGGGGCAGGGGCTGCTGTCCAAGCTTGTCAGGTCGCGGGTTCGGTAGCGGAGGACGGGCAGGGCCTCCTTGGCCAGCGTGGTCAGTACCAGCTCCCCCTGCTCGCCTTCGGGGAGGGGCTCTCCGCTCTCCGGATCCACCACTTCAGCGAGGAAGCAATCCTCGTAGAGGTGTAGGCCGTTTCGCTCGACGCACTCACCACTGACGCCTGGACCGACCACCTCACTTAAGCCGTAGTTGTCGTAGGCGTGCAGGCCGAACGTGGCCTCAATCTGTCGCCGGAGTTCTTCAGTCCAGGGCTCAGCGCCGAAGACGCCAAGCTCGAGACCCAATGATTTCGGGTCCGTTCCCCGCTCCTCTGCTGCTTCGCCGATGGTCAGGGAATAGGAGGGGGTCGAAACCAGGGCGGTCACGCCCAGGTCCTGAATGAGCATGATCTGTCTGCGGGTGTTGCCGGAACTGGCGGGGACTACCGTGGCTCCGATGCGCTCAATGCCCTGATGCAGTCCAAAGCCCCCGGTGAAAAGCCCGTAGCCGAACGCCACCTGGACCACGCTGTCTTTATCGACGCCGGTAGCGGCAAGGAACCGGGCGCAGAGGTCACTCCAGATGCTCAGGTCCCTGCTTGTGTAGGCGACGACCGTGGGCTTCCCAGTAGTCCCGCTGGAAGCGTGGAAGCGGACAACCTCGCGCTTCCCAACGGCCAAGAGTCCTGTTGGGTAGGTTCGTCGAAAGTCTTCCTTGCTGGTGAAAGGCAGAAGCCGGACGTCTCCCAGGGAACCGACATCCTTCGGCTCGACTCCGGCCTCCTGCATTCGCTCGCGGTAGAAAGGGACGTGTTCATACGCCCAGCGGACCGTCCACTTGAGGCGCTCCAGCTTCAGCCCTTCCAGGGCGGGTCGCTCAAGGCATTCGAACTCAGGCTGCCAGATGTGTGGCTGGCCCATCGGTGACACTCACTTCGGAGCTGTCGTCGTACGAGCGCTCACTCGGCAGGGCTCAGTCCGTTGAGAACCGAGGTCGGACTCAGAACGTCAATGCCTGCGCCGCTCAGCGCCGTGATGGCCGCTTCCGGATCCTCGAAACGAAAGACGAAGGCCGCGACATCGCCCCGCCCGGCGAACGCATACATGTACTCGACGCTGATGTCACTGGCCGCCAGGACGTCCAGGACCGCGGCCAGCGCACCGGGCCGGTTCTCGGCTTCGACGGCCAGCACCTCCGTCTCCTTGACGGTGAAACCCTCGGCGGCCAGGAGCTCGGCGGCTTCGTCCGGACGGTTAGCGATAAGCCTGAGGATGCCGAAGTCACTGGTATCGGCCAGGCTGAGGGCAAGGATGTTGATCTGCTTGCTGGCGAGCAGCCGGGTGACCGCGGCGAGCCGACCGGCCCGGTTCTCCAGGAAGATGGACAGCTGGGTGACCTTCATGCTCCGCTTCCTCCGCGCATACCGACGACCCGACGGGCTTTGCCGGTGCTGCGTTCTATGCTCTTGGGTTCCAGCAGGCGAACCCGGGCCCTGAGACCGAGCACTGATTCCAGACGCTCTTGGATACGTCGCTGCATCTCTTCGAGTGAGCGTACCTCGTCGCTGAATGTGGCCGGAGAGACCTCCACCCGCACCTCCAGGTCGTCGAGCGGCCCCACTCGGCTGACGAGAAGTTCGTACTGAGGGAGAACGCCCTCAACCTCGAGGAGCACACTTTCGATCTGCGAGGGGAAGACGTTCACCCCCCGAATGATGAGCATGTCATCGGTTCGACCGGTGACGCGTGCCATTCGGACGAGGGTACGACCACAGGTGCACGTCCCGTAACTGAGGCTGGTGATGTCCCCGGTCCGGTAACGGAGCATGGGGGTAGCTTGCTTGGTCAGGGTGGTGAAGACGAGTTCGCCGGTCTCCCCCGGCGGCAGGTTCTCACCCGTCTCCGGGTCGACAATCTCAGGGAGGAAATGGTCTTCGAAGACGTGCAGCCCCTCGTGGGCGTCGCATTCGATGGAAACGCCCGGACCAATGATCTCCGAGAGACCGTAGATATCGAACGCTTCGATGTCGGCCCGAGCCTCGATGCGCCGGCGCATTTCGGCCGTCCAGGGCTCAGCGCCAAAGACGCCCTTCTTCAGTGGCAGCGTGCGGAAGTCCACACCGAGCTCCTGGGCCCGTTCGACGAGGAAAAGGAAATAGGAGGGCGTACAGCAGATGGCTGTGGCTCCGAGGTCGGCGAGCATCATGATCTGGCGGTCCGTGTTTCCACCGCTCATGGGTATGCACAGGGCCCCCAGTGCTTCGATGCCGTAGTGAGCACCCAGCCCCCCGGTGAAGAGACCGTAGCCATACGCGTTCTGGACAATGTCCTTCTCCGTGAGGCCGACGCAGAGGAACGTCCGCTTCATAACCTCGGACCACACGTCGATGTCCGCGGCCGTGTAGCCGACGATGGTCGGCTTCCCCGTGGTTCCGCTGGAAGCGTGGATGCGGACCACGTCCTCAAGAGGGGTGGCAAAAAGACCGAACGGGTAGTGGTCGCGCAGGTCCGTCTTCGAAATGAAAGGAAGCCGCCTGAGGTCGTCCAGGCTCCTGATGTCACCGAGCGTCACGCCGGCGGCATCAAAGGCCGCCTTGTAGCGGGGGACCCGTTGGTACACCCGCTGACACACAGCCTTCAGGCGCTCAAGCTGCAGGGCTTCGAGCTCTTGTCGCCGGAGGTAATCGGCAGGGCAACGGTCGGACGTCATGGGGCGGCCTCCGGTCTCTGTGTTTGCCGGCCATGCTCACTCAAGGTCCGCTGAGAGTCTCGCGCAAGACGTCTCCCCAGGGCAAACGCCTGGAGGTTCGGGTCGTGCGTCGGGGCCGGAAGGACCCGCTGCACCGTGGCACGCCAAACGCGCACTGGGAACGGAAGCAGCGTGCTCAAGACCCCGAGCATGGCAACGTTCAACGTGCGCGGGTGAGGCAGCGCGGACAGGAGTTCCTGGGCTGGCGACACCAGGACGCCTCCAGGGCGAACGACATCCTTCGCTCTGCATTCTTCATCCAGGCCCAGTGCGAGCAGGATGTCGGCTTCGCCAGCCGGCATGAGTGGGCTGGCCACATGCTCGCCGAATCGGACCTGGCACTCCACCGAGCCCCCCC
>CAZIBA010000162.1:3427-5804 GCA_964536795.1 uncultured Planctomycetota bacterium
GGCTCATCCCGTGAACCTCGCTCTGGGTGACAGCAAAGCCACCGGTGAACGCCGCCTCCGCCAGGATCCGCGCGGCCGTGAGCACTCCCTGACCGCCCACACCGACGAACAGAACGTTGGTCATGCGGCTCACGGCAGCTCTTCCCTCTCAGCCGACCCAATGGCCCCGAACCGGCAGGCTTCAGCGCACAATCCACATCCGACACAGAGTACCGGATCGATGATGGGCAGCTCACCGTCCCGGATTGCCGGGCAGCCGGTTTCTACGCAAACCTTGCAGTTCCGGCAGGTCTCAGCGTCAATGACGAGCGGCTCCATCTCAGGCCGCGCCACCAGCACGCACGACCGCCTGGCCACCACCACGGCGGGCTCGGAAACGGCCATGGCCTTCTTCAGTGCAGCTTCGAGAGCACTGAGATCGTACGGGTCGACGACGACCACATGTTTGATCCCTACGCCTCGGCACAACTCGGCGACGTCCACCCGTTGGGCGGGCCGGTCCTGGAGGGCCCGCCCGGTGCCGGGATGGTCCTGAAGGCCGGTCATGGCCGTCGTGTTGTTATCCAGGATGACCAGCGACACGCCCCGTCGATTATAGACGGCATCGACCAGCCCGGGGATGCCGGCGTGGAAGAAGGTCGAGTCGCCGATGACAGCGACGACCCGACGACGGTCTTCCTCGGGGAGCACACCGTCCAGGCCACTGGCCAGGCCCACGCTGGCTCCCATCGCCACACATGTGTCCATCGACGCAAGTGGAGGCAGGGCGCCCAAGGTGTAGCACCCAATGTCACCCGTAACGAGGGCCCGAAGCTTCCGCAAGATGTAGAAGACGTGTCGGTGAGGGCACCCGGGACAGAGGACCGGCCGCCGTCCCTCGGCAGCATAGGAGACGGGGAACGGTTCATCGGCCAGAATGGCACGCACCCGATCGGGATTGAGTTCGCCCTGGCGCAGGCTCGGGCGTTTGGACTGACAGGCGATCCCCGCAGCTCGAAGCTCGGTGGCGACCAGGTCGTCGAGCTCTTCCACCACCACCAGGTCCTTCACCCGGCGCGCAAAGGCCTTGAGTCGACGTATCGGCAGCGGGTAGCTCATACCCAGCTTGAAGAAACTTGCGTGGGGGGCCACCTCTCGCGCGTACTGGAAGACCACGCCTCCGGCGACTATACCAAGCTCCCGGCTCCCTTCGAGGACAACGTTCAGGGGGCTTTGCTCGCTTTCCTCCGCCAACCGCTCCAGGCCGGCCTCGAGCTCAGCGTGACGGGGCCGGGCGTGCCCCGGCAGCATGACGTAACGGTGCGAATCGCGCGCGAAACGCGCCCGACGTCGCCGGCGGTGAGCGGGTTCCGGTGCGACCACCGTTCGCGTGTGACAGATGCGGGTGGTCAGGCGGAGTATCACCGGCGTCTCGAAGCGTTCGCTCAGTTGGAGGGCCTCTCGCGTGAACCGGCGGGCCTCTTCGCTGTCGGCCGGCTCAAGCAGGGGCAGCTTTGCCAGGCGAGCGTACCACCGATTGTCCTGCTCGTTCTGGGAGGAGTGCATTCCCGGGTCGTCGGCCGACACCACTACCAAGCCCCCCCGTACGCCGGTATACGCGGCCGTGATGAGGGAATCGCTGGCGACGTTCACCCCGACGTGCTTCATCGCCACCAGGGCCCGGAGCCCCGCAAGGCTCGCCCCCAAGGCTACTTCAAAGGCTACCTTTTCGTTGGCGCACCATTCCGCCCTGACGCCTTTGTATGTGGCTAATGTTTCCAGGATTTCGGTGCTCGGAGTACCAGGGTAGGCGGCGCCCACCGCCACACCCGCTTCGTAGGCCCCGCGGGCCACCGCCTCGTTCCCGCTGAGCAACTGTCGCTTCATCGTTCGACCTTGAATGGCACTAAGCGCTTTGGTCCAGGTGGCTCGTGGTCCTGCAGGGAGCCGGGAGGACAGGGCCTCAACGTCTGCCCGGGGCTCCAGACCAGATGGATGCTCGTCAGCGGCATCCGCTCCTCTTCATCGCCCTTTAGCGCGGCGAAGCGGACCTTCGGTCTCGTGGTGTCCGGCCAGTGACTCGATTCGACACCGCACGTCCATGGCACGCCCCTGCTCTGAACCGGGATGATTCTACTTCGAAGTGCGGGGGATTCAAGAGGTAAGGACCCTGGGTCATCCCCAGTTTTGGGGTGTTCTGGGTGGCAGACCTTGAGCTTGCTCAAGGTGTGTGCGGAGCACCGGAAGGGATAAGCTCGCTGCTCTGAAAGAGTTACGGCAGCAACGTTCAATACCTCTTTCCCACGCTTCGCGCCCACCTTGGCAAAGCCAAGATGGGCCACCCCATGTGGGTAACCTCACGCGAGAACAGGACTTACGAAAACTGGGGATGAGTCAG
>CAZIBA010000163.1:0-5803 GCA_964536795.1 uncultured Planctomycetota bacterium
CGATGCCGCCCCCCACCTGAAACCAGAAACGGTCACCGGCCACCAGGCAGGTCCGAATGACGATGCTGACGTCCGTTCGGCCGTCGCAGCCGACGTAGCCCAGAGCGCCCGTGTACAGGTTCCGGGCGGTGGGCTCCAGTTCGTCGATGATCTCCATGGCCCGCACCTTGGGGGCCCCGGTGATGGAGCCGCCCGGAAACGTGGCTCGAAGGAGGTCCACCAGGGCGCGACCGGGCGCCAGCCGACCCTCCACCGTGCCCACCAGATGGTAGACCGTCGGGTGGGCCTCCAGAACACGGGGCTCGGTCACCCGTACCGAACCGTAGTCGCACACGCGTCCCAGGTCGTTCCGTTCCAGGTCCACGATCATGGTGAGCTCGGCGTTGTCCTTCTCGCTGGTCAGTAGTTCCCGGCGGAGCCGCTCGTCGGTGGTGGGGTCCGGGCTGCGGGGGCGGGTCCCCTTGATGGGACAGGTCTCCACCAGCCCAGAGCGAACCCGCAGGAAACGTTCGGGGCTGGCGCCTACGACGGCCCAACCTTCTCCGGCCAGGTAGGCGGCGAAGGGGGCTGGGTTGGTCGTCCGCAGCCGGCGGTAGAGCTCGGCCGGACCCACTGTGAGACGACCGTGAAAGCGCTGGGACAGGTTGACCTGGAAGATGTCTCCGGCCTGGATGTATCGAATGGCCCGGCCTACGGCCTCCAGGTAAGCCTGACGTGTGAAGTTGCTTCTGAGGTCCCGACAGCAGGCCCGGGGGGCGAGCGCCGGCGGGGACACGTCCTCCGACCGGCTCACCAGGCCGCGGAGCCAGGCAAGCTGCTCCCGGGAGCGAGAGGACGGAGCCCCCCCGCCCTCGCGGTCCCGAACGACGAGGTAGAGGACGTTCTCCTCGTGGTCCAGGGCCAGCACAGCGTCGTAGAAGGCAAGGTAGAGGTCCGGCAGCGGGATGTCTGCCCGCACCGTGCGCGGAAGGCGTTCAACGAAGTGACAAAGGTCGTAGCCCAGGAAGCCCACAGCCCCGCTCAGGAAGGGGATGGCCAAGCCGTCGACTTCCTCCGACACCACCGGCGCCACCTCTTCCCTCAATGCTGCACGAAGTGCCCGGAAGGGATTGCCCGTGAAGGAACGAAGCCGCCCGTCCTCGGAGAACGTGACGCGGTTGCTCCGGGCGGAGAGCATCTTGCGGGGACGGGCGCCGAGGAAACTCCACCGGGAGAAGCGGTGGGGGCGCCAACTGCTCTCCAGGACGAAGGCCCCCGGCTCGCCGGCCACAGCGGCGAAGAGCGCTTCCACCGGTGGCACCCTGGCCGCCTGCTCCACGTACAGGCGCGGCGCCAGCCTCTGCTTCTGCTTCGACACGGAAGGGTCTTCCTGTACGATCCGGGTCAGCCTGGGGCCGGTCCCCTGTCCTCCAGCAGCTCCCTGACTCGACCGGCGAGCTCCCGGACCACGTCGTCGAGCTTCTCCCGGGCATCCTCAGGGGTGACGGTCTGGCGCAGGTCCTCCGGCCACACGAACTCGACGCCGCCAAGCTCGAAGTCGTAGCGGTCGGGGCGCGGAGAGACCCGGTACTGGGGGATGTCGGGCCTCCCGGGGCGAAAGGCGTCCAGGCGCACGAGGTCCGGCAGCAGGGCCAGTGTCATGGACGTTTCCCAGGGCCCACCGTGGTCGCCCCGGTAGCCCAGGTGCTCGACCGCTTCCGTCTCGCAGAGCGCCAGCACGCTGACATCACTCGTGCTGGAGAACGTCTCCACGGCCTGGGCGATAGTCTCCTGCTGAGGATGGCCGTAGTGGCCGGCCAGAACCACAATGACCGCAAAACCCAGTTTCTCCAGCTCCTCGAAGCAGCCCAGGAGCACGTCCCGCACCACCTGGTGGCCGTAGGTCATAGTGCCCAGGAAGCTGGTGAAGCCGGGCCGACCCACGTAGAAGGGCGGAAGCACCACGCCGCCCCCTACGGCCCCGGCTACGGCCACACACAGGGCGTGGCTCTTGAGCCCGTCCACCCCCAGAGGCAGGTGTTCGCCGTGCCACTCCAGGAGCCCCATCGGCACGTAGGCCACGGGACAGCGGGCCACGGCCTCAGCGAACTCGCCCGGGTACATCAGCTCGTAGCGCACCTCGTGCTTCCTGCCGTTCACCGGATTCTCCCTTGCCGTCTCACCAGGGGAAACCGACGGGCTTGTAGGTCCAGAACTGAAGTGTGGCCAGACGGGTGACCCACTCCAGGTCCATATCGGGATCGTGAATGGACCAGGCCCGCGTGTGTCGCGGCCAGTTGGTGCGGAAGCGGTCGGCCACACTGGAGAAGTTGGCCGTGGCCGCCACCGGCACCGTCCCCAGCCGACGACCCTCGTACGCCGCCACCACCGCCTCGGCCATCAGGAAGAGGAACTGCGACGGGAGCAGCGCGCCTCGGCCCTCCCCCACGGCCGCGGGAACGACCCCCTCGGGAAGCTGGGTGGCCACCTCGGGCGCCTGGCCGAGAGGGAAGCTGATACGAGAGCCGCCGTTCTCGAGCTCCCCGTCCGTGGGACCCAGGTGAAGGTCGGTGGTGAGTTGCTCCGGTAGTTGACCCGTCCGCTGGTAGCCGGCCAGGGCCTGACGGAGGAGGTCGAAGGCCTCTGCCGACGAGTACACCCGGTCCTCCACGTGGACGAAATCGGGGAGCATCTCCCTCTCCTGGGACACCAGCACCATGGCCATCCGCAGCAGTTCCTCCCGCCCCAGTACCTGGGGGATGGGAGCGTAGCGTTCGGCCAAGGCCCGAGGGACGACTACCTCCACGTCCTTTCGGGACCCGAGGAAGCGGAAGATATACTCCAGGGTGCGCCAGCGCCGCGCGGCCACTTCGGGTGCCAACGGTGGCGACGGTTGCAGGGCATCGGCCGGTGAGGGGTTCTGGCCCTGGGCGTAGTTGATACCGTCCCAGTAGAGGTCGCTCACCAGCTTGCAGGGGTGGAAGCTGGCGAAGACGATGCGCTCGCCCCGGTAGGGGTAATCGGCGGCCATGGTCTCGAAGTCCCGGCAGAAGCGCTCGGCATTGCCGTCGTCCATCCAATTCTCCAGGCTGAGACGGTTGCCGCTTCCCGGTGGAGCGTGGAAGGCTCCCAGGTAGGAGTTGGTGGAGAAACCCGTGTACTCGCCCAGATCGTAGACGGTGTGGAAGACAGACACCCCCAGCTCAACCAGGGTCCAGAGGAACTGAGGTGACCAGCCGTGTCCAGGGGCCCGACAGCTTACGGGCCGGCGGCCAAACACCTCGGTCACGGCCTCGATGCCCCCGGCCCGGCCGGGGTCCAGCCGACCGCTGAGCTCCAGGTACTGCGTCTCCCGCTGGTGGGCCTCGGCCACACCCTCCTCCCAGTCCTTGTCGTGGGAGTACTCCACGATGACCGGGTGGATGGAGTGGCCGTTGCCCTGGTAGCCGATGACCATCCCCGTCTGGTTCAGGTACTCGATGACGTCGGGCCGGTGTTGGTGGGTGGCCAGGGCCTTGGCCCCGGAGATGAAGAACTCGGCGACCAGGTCGTTCTCCACCAGGATCTCAGCCAGTCGGCGGTAGACCTGGTCCGTCTCCGGGTTGACGAAATCCTCACAGGCGAAGGTGATCCACAGCTTCACCATCGGTACAGTCTCCTTGGCCTCTGCGGTCGCCCAGCTCGCGGAAGCCGCAGGCGTCGGGCCGGTTCTGCCAGCCGCCCGGTCAGGGCACGTCGGCCGGCGAAGGTAGCGGAAGGCCGGGTCGAATGCAACGTCCTTCCGGCTACCCTCGCTGGGCTTCGGCCCGGCTAAAAGAGCCGCTTCTGCTCCCGCCCGGCACCGGCCGGTGGGACCTCGGAAGCGATCTCACGGAGGAAGGGGAAGCTCTCCAGCATGGGAGGGGGCACGGGTACGGCGTGACCGGAGAGCTTGGCCCGCAACTGCAGGGCGTTGGCCGGGGCCTGGCCCCGGTAGTGGTTGTTGGTGAAGACGTAGACGGTGTCGGCCTGGCGGAAGAGCTCGTGGATGTGCCCCACCCATTCGTCCAGCTCCTCCTCGGAGTAGAGGTAGTCGTAGCGTTCGTTCCGCCGCTGCTGGGGGGTCTGGCCGGGCCGAGGCTGGGCGAACCAGGCCTCCCGGTTGCGGCCGTGGAGCCTGACGTAGCCGTGCCGGCCGGTGAGTACGGCCGACGGTTTGATGGACTGACCCACCACGGGCTGGTCGATGTTGCAGAAACCCAGGCCCAGCGACCGGAAGAACCGGTAGCCGTCCGGGCAGCCCCAGGAACCGTGACGCACCTCGACGAAGCAAGGATAGCCGGAGAACACCTCAGCCAGCCGGCCCAGCCAGTCCCGGTTGCCGGCCGTGTCCCTGAAGGACCAGGGGAACTGCATGAGGATAGCGGCCAGCCGACCGCCTTCGGCCAACGGGTCGATACCCGCACGGTACAGGTCCACGTCGGCCGGCGTCCAGAGCTCCTCCCGTTGGTGGGTGAATCGCTGCCAGAGCTTGAGGGCGAAGCGGAAGTCGTCGCGGTGACGGGTCTGCCGAAGCCAGCCGGCCGCTGCCCGCGGTGCAGGTGCACGGTAGAAGCTGCTGTTCACCTCAACGGCGTCGAAGTACTCCGAGAGATAGCTCAGCGGCGAGAAGCCCCGGGGCCTGGCGGCCGGGTAGACCACGCCCTCCCAGTCCGCGTAGGACCAACCGGCCGTGCCGACGTAGACCTTGGGGGAAGCCACGTCTCCTCCCCTCCAGTTTCGTGCCGACTCACGGTGCGGCCCGGGAGTCCAGGAGAATGGTAACCGGGCCGTCGTTGGTGAGCGAGACCTGCATGTGAACCTGGAACCGGCCGGTGGCCACGGCCAGGGACCGCTCGGCGAGCTCACCGACGAAGACCTGGTAGAGTTCTCGGGCCTCCTCGGGCGCGGCGGCATTGGTGAAAGAGGGCCGTCGGCCCTTTCGGCAGTCCGCCAACAGGGTGAACTGCGATACCACCATTACCTCCCCCCCGACGTCACAAACCGAGAGATTCATTTTCGCGGCATCGTCTTCGAAGATGCGAAGGCCAGCCACCTTGCCGGCCAGGTAGCGGGCGTCCTCGGCCGAGTCGCCCACGGCCACCCCCAGGAGCACCAACAGCCCGCGACCGATGCGGGATACCTCCGTACCATCGATCGCAACCCCAGCGCCGACCACCCTTTGAACCACGGCCCGCACGACCTCCTACCCCCCCCTGCCTGGGGTCGGTCGGCGGCGGGTCAGGCGGATGGTCCTTCCCCGCTCCCGCCCCACCTCCTTGTAGGTGGCCACCTGATTGCGTCCGCGTTCCTTGGCCAGGTACATGGCCGCGTCGGCCTGGTTGACCAGTTCGTCGGGGTCACCCACTTCTCCCGGTTCGAAGGTAGCCACGCCACAACTGACGGTCAGACCAACCTGGACGTCACTCTCCTGGAAGACCTCCTGTTCCACCTGCTGGCGCAGCCGATCCGCCAGCACCACTGCCGATTCAGTAGCCGTGTTGGGCAGGATGAGGGTGAACTCCTCGCCGCCGTAGCGGGCCACGGTCTCGAATCGACGGGTGGCGTCGCGCAGGACACCAGCCACCTTCCTCAGCACCAGGTCACCGAAGATATGTCCGTGCTCGTCGTTGACGGGTTTGAAGTGGTCGATGTCGACCATGATGCAGCTGATCGGGCGGGCGTAGCGGCGGGCGCGTTCCAGCTCGATGGCCAATTGCTCGTAGAAGTAGTTGCGGTTGTAGAGTCCGGTAAGGGGGTCGCGCATGGAGAGCTGCAGCAAGGTCCGGTTGGCGTCGGCCAGATC
>CAZIBA010000164.1:0-808 GCA_964536795.1 uncultured Planctomycetota bacterium
GTCCTCCAGTGGCTTGCCAAGCCCTACTACGTGGCCATGCCCGCCGTCACCACTGCCGCCGGCGGACGCACGTTCGTTGCCCTCGGCAACATCACCCACCACCCGCGGGAATGGCCCACGCTGCTGACGCTCACCGCGCGGAACGGATACAACGGACGCGTCCTCTGGGAACGGTCGCTTCCCGAAGGCTACATGGTCCACCGCTCGGCCTTCGTCGCCACCGACGACGTCTTCTACGTGATCGACGGTGACCGGGCGCTGATGCTCGACGCGGAGAGCGGAGGCGAGCTGGGCGAGATCCGGGTCCCCGACTCGGAAGGCGAGTGGAAGTGGATGGCCATGGTCGGTCGCAGGCTGTTCGTCCTCTCCGGGAAGCCCTACAAGATGGAGACCGTCCGAAGCCGCAACACCGGTGCCGGGTGGTGGTGGACCGGGATGAGCCCAGGCTACAGGGCCGAACGTATCCCCTGGATATGGGGAAGCAGGCTCACGGTCGTCGACCTGGACACCAGGAAGGTGGTGTGGACGCACAAGGAGGACACGCCCATCGACGCCCGCGGTATGGCCGTGGGCGGGGGTGCCGTCTTCTTCTGTGCGCCCGATGCACGCGTCGGGTGCCTGGATGCGGCGACCGGGGACCTCAGGTGGGAGAACACCGAAGCGAACGTACTTGAGCTGATCAAAGAGCCGGGCGAGGGACTCCAGGGGCACGAGGGATTCCGTTCCGACTGCATCAGCCTGTACACACCGGAGGCGCTCCTCTTCGAGGTGACGAACCGGATGAACCTCGTCGCCCTTTCCACCCGGG
>CAZIBA010000164.1:818-5796 GCA_964536795.1 uncultured Planctomycetota bacterium
GGGACGGACGACTGCTCTGGCACCGCAAGAAGAGCACACAGCGGCCGAACCAGGTCTACGTCGACGGCAGGGTCATCGGCGCACTCGGCCCGTGGGGCAACCATCTCGCGCTCGATCCCCTTACCGGAGAGGAGCTTGAGGACCTGCGATTCGCGAAGTACGGCTGCACCCGCCTGACCGCCAACCCCAACGCGCTCTTCACCCGGGGTGAAGGCGTGCTCAGGTACGACCTCAAGCAGAAGGCGGTCGCTCGGCTGACTGCCATCCGCCCCGGGTGCAACTCCGGAGTCATCACGGCGGACGGCATGCTCTACGTGGGGCCGTGGTTCTGCGACTGCGACCTCTCGCTCATCGGTATGGGGGGTCTGTGCTCGCAGGGAAAGCCACCGACATCCAAAGCAACCGCTCAGCTTGAACTGGAGTCCGACGACCCGGCAAACGTCCAGTCGCTCGAAGTGACGTCCCAGGACTGGCCCACGTACCGGGCGAACAACGACCGCAGCGCCTCTTCAGCCGCCCGCGTGCCCACGTCCATTGTGAAGGCCTGGCAATACACACCTGAGTTCCCGGTGGAGCCGTCACCCCCGACTTCCGCCGGTGGGCTCGTCTTCATCGCCGGTGAGGACGGAAAGGTGCGGGCCCTCGGTGCCGCCCACGGAAAGGAGCGATGGGTTGCCCGGACGGCCGGCCCGGTCCGACTGCCGCCAACCATCTGGAACGGACGCGCCTACGTGGGTTCAGCCGACGGGCGCGTTCACGTTTTCGAAGCAGCGACCGGCCGCCGACTCTGGCGGTTCCGCGTCTCCGGCGGCGAAAGAAAGGTGATGCTCTACGATTCGCTCTGCTCAACCTGGCCGGTCAACAGTGGCGTGCTCGTCGAAGAGGGCGTGGCCTACGCTGCCGGGGGCATCGCCGACTTCAGTGGCACTCACGTCTGTGCACTCGACGCGGTTACGGGAGTGATGAGGTGGCAGAACGACAGGTCGGGCAGTCTCCAGGGGCCCCTCCATAACGGCGTCTCGGTTCAGGGAGACCTGACGATCGCACCACCGAACCTGATCATTGCCGGCGGGAACCAGCTCTCCCCTGCCGCCTTCGACTTCAGGTCCGGAGAACTCCTCAGCCCGGGAGAACTCCCGGACAAACCGCAAGCCAACCGTGGCCAGGAGGTCACGCTCTTCAGAGACCGTTACGTCATCTTCGGTGGGAGGCTGATGTACTCCACTCTGGACCGGCTCACCACCTCGGCCTATTACTCCATCCGCAAGGAAGATACGGAGTACCGGCTGACTTCCGAGCGGCTTGCACCGGCGTGGACCGAGCGTGACTTCGTCTTCGTACACGGGCGAGGCGGCCTCACCTGCTGCGACGGGGACCGGATCGAAGAGCTGTGTGAGGCGGGGTTTCCGCCGTTGGGCGGGAGAAAACCGTCTCCCCGCCAGTTCCTGGTCGATACCCTCCCCGAAGAGCACCGACGCTGGAACGTTCCTGCCCGGGCCCTCTCCGCGACCATTGCCCTGGCCCTCGCTGCCAACGGCGCGGTCACAGTGGACGAAGTCCCCTCAGTCAGGGGACCCACCAAGTACGTGCTCTCCGCCTACGACCTCGAAGACGGCAGCCCGCTCTGGCAGCAGGAGCTGCCCGGCCGAGCGCTCCGTGACGGACTGCTCATCGACCGCGCGGGGCGGGTGGTGGTCGCCCTGCGCGACGGGGGACTGGTCTGCTACGAGGGAAGGTAAGAGCCACGCAGCTCGCCTCGGGCACAGGGGTATGCCGACGGAGAGAGCCTGACCGGCCCCGGGCAGGTTACCCAAGTCCTTGGCGGGCCGTGGTATAGGACGTGCCTCTCTTGGCAAGGGATTCGAGCACTGTCCGCGCCTGGGTCGGACGTTGACGGTGTGTTCCCCTGCAGGACCACGTTCCGCACGCCGACACGTGAGGTCGGTGGCGACCCTGGCCGCTATCGCGGCAGCAGGCACAACAGCTCCCTGTCTTCACCGTCACGCTCGACGACGACCTCGACGAAGAGGGGAGCATCACGCAGCACTTGGTAAGCGATCTGGCAAGAGTCACCAGGCCGGGTCAGTGGCGTGTCGCAGACTTCGAAGACAAGGAAGGCACCCGCTGCCCACAGCGCCCTTCGCAGAGCTCTGGTCTTCGCGCTGCACCCCCCTTCAACGGGTGGCGTCAGATTTGTGGGTAAGCAGCTCCCGTAGGAGGGACGGCCACCAGGCAAGAACGGGCAGCCGCTGAAGGTTTCACCAGAGGCAAGGGGCTTAAGCCCCTTGTCCCCGCCGACCGGCGGGCTGCATGCCCGGGTACAGGGCATTGCCTGCCCGCAGATAATATCACCCACCAATCTGACACCAACCCCCCCTCAACCGGGGACGTCGTCCAACGGGAAGAGCGGTCGGCGGACGTGCTCGAAATGGAAATCGCTGAGTCGGGCACTGCAGACCCCCGGACCGGTGACCTCGACGATGGCGTGGGCCAACTCGCTGAAGTTGCTGCGGTAGTGCACGGCCGACTTGAGCACGATGAACCGACACTCTCGGGGCTCAATGTCCTGGCTGCGCAGGATCTCGGGGTCTATGGACTGGCGACGGTACTCATTCACGATGACCAGGTTCCCGGCCACCTCCACAACTGCGGCGCGGCCCAGGGTGCTCCTGACACCGGTGTTCATCCGGCCCTTGTAGACGAAGCGGCCATCGGAGAGTGAACGCACCCTCCCCTCTATGGACAGGCTGGGTCCGTGGAGGTCGTCGGTCTTTCCGCCAAGCCTGGTTCTAAGGGTCGCCCCCACTCCCGCCTCGTGAGCCAGCGCGACCACCTCGGGGTCGTAGACCGTGGAGACGGCCACCCCGGTGGCCCCACGCCGAGTGAACTCCGCCAGGATAGCCACACTGTCGCCGGCCGCGCCCCCACCCGGGTTGTCCGACATATCGGCCAACACGACGGGATGCCCACCGGCGCTCAAGGCCATGGCCTCTTCCACGGCTTCGGGCACGTCCAGGAGGTCGGCCACGAACTCGTAGCGCCGCGCCCAGGCCGCCTCGGCCAGGGCGTCGGCTTGCCGCTGTGCCAGGGCCCGGTCACCGTCGGTCACCACCAGGAAGCCCATCCCCATCTCTTCAATGTCGGCGTAGGGGAAGCCCTCCAGCATGCTGGCGCTGAGCACCCCCGGGGACGCTTCCAACTCCACCAGACGGTCGACGAAATCGCGGGCCGGCGTGCGCTCCGTCAACTGCCCCGGACAGGTCGGTGCCAGGGGCGGCTTGGCCATCGGCATCGTCGGCCGCACCTTCCCCGCGGCCATCTCCAGCAGCAGCTCGGCCGCCTCCACGGCCCGCTCCCAACCGTCCACGTGGGGGTAGGTCTTGTAGCCTATGAGGACGTCGGCGTTCCCGACCATCCGGGGAGTCAGGTTGGCGTGGAGGTCGAGGGTGGCCACGATGGGCACCTCCGCTCCCACCCGGGAGCGCAGACGCTCCAAGAGCGCCCCCTCCCCGTCGTCGTCCGACTCCACCACCATGGCCCCGTGGAGAGCCAGCAAGACGCCGGTTACGTCCGGATGCTCATCCAGCGCCGAGCACACGTTCTCCCACACCAGCTCGAACACGTCGTCGGTCACCTTTCCGCCCGGGGTGGCGCTGGCCGCGACGGTGTAGACGAGTTCAGCGCCACGCCGACGGGCCACGTCGATGAAGCCCCCCAGACTGCTCCTCGTGTCCCCGAAGGCTCCTTCGATGGCCGCGCCCTCCAGGAAGTGGCGCTGCTTGAACTGCTCGAGGCCGGTGGGCAGGTTGGAGAAGGTGTTGGTCTCGTGGCTGAACATCCCGGTGAGGACCTTCATCGCCTTTCGTCACCTCCCCGTCGGCGGACCGACGCGTCGTCCAGGCCGGTCACGCCTTCGGCTTCCACTGGGGGTACACCCCGGGCTCCATAAACACCGAGTCCACGGTGACGGCCACGCCCCTGCTTGCCCCCAGCATCTGCTCGGAGCTCATACAGCTCTCACCGATGGCTACGAGCTCGCCCTTGAGCGTCATCACGGCGACGGGCCGCTGGGCCTCGGTCTCCTCCAGTCGGCAGATGCCCGGCACGGCCAGGGGAAAGCCCTGACATAAGCTGTTCACCGCGCCGTCGTCCACCCAGACCCGGGGGAGGAGCAGCCCGATGACGTCTTCCAGGTTCCTCACCGCGCCGCGCAGGCAAGCTTCGTCACCTCGGTCACATCGTCCGACGGCCTCTTGCAGCCCTTCGAGCGTCACGCACTGGTGCTGGGGAAAGGGCCCGCTTCGGGTCCGCCGGAGTCGGAGCATGTGGGCGCCGACGCCCAGGTGCTCACCCAGGTCGTGCACGAGCTTGCGGATGTAGGTCCCTGCTTCGCATTCCACGCTGAACTCGACGTCCCGCCCGTCCCGGCCGAGTATCTCGAAGGAGAAGACCCGGCGCTGGCGAGGCTGGCGTTTCACTTTGCTCCGTACGGGAGGGACCTGGACTATCTTCCCGGTGAATCGGCGAACGGCCGACGCAAGTTCCCCAGGCTCTACGTCCGCGTGCAGACGCATCACGCCCACGTAGGCTTTGTCCAGTCGACTGAAGGCCGCCTGGGCCTTGCGGGCCTTGTCCAGAAGCAGCGGAAGGACGCCCGTCACCTTGGCATCCAGCGTGCCGCCGTGCCCGACCTTCCTGGCTCCGAGCAACCTGCGGGCCTGCTCCGCTGACTGCCGGGAGGTCGGGCCGGAGGGCTTGTCCAGAAGGACCACACCCAGGTTGACCAACTCCTCAACCGACCGCCGGGAAGGCTCACACCCGTAGCGAGGGTCGGTAGCACGGTCCCTCAGCACACGCACAGTCGTGGCCATCGCTCTGGCCTCACCGTTGGCCGACCACGTCGCTGCCCGCCGGTCTCACACCAGCCAGCCTGTAGCCCGGCGCCACCGTGTACAACCGACCTTTGGGGTCCTCACTG
>CAZIBA010000165.1:0-5791 GCA_964536795.1 uncultured Planctomycetota bacterium
CGGGTACTGCCCCGCGGTCGAGCACTCTGGGCCTCCCGTCGTCCGGTTCCAGTACCTCCAGTACCTCCTCGTTAAGCTGCGGGGGATGTGACAGGGGGGCGGGTTGGCTGCGCTGCGGAAGGCCGGCTCTGATGGAGGAGAATCTATGCCGAAGCGCAAGACTGGCAGCAAGACCCCCACGTTGAGCGTGGACCCGCGACCGACCTTCGACCTGTCGCCCTATCTCTACATGCAGTTCATGGAGCCGCTGGGGTTGGCTGACGGCTCGGTGGAGGCGGGCTGGGATTTCCTGCACGATCGCTGGCGGCCGGACCTGGTGAAGGTCACCAGGGAACTCGCTCCCACCCTCATCCGCTGGCCGGGGGGATGCTTTGCCTCCTACTACCGCTGGAAAGAGGGGGTGGGGCCCAGAGGCAAACGGAAGCCGATGCACAACCTCTGCTGGGGCGGCGTGGAGACCAACCAGGTGGGCACCCACGAATTTCTCGACTTCTGCCGACAGGTTGGGGCCGACCCGCTCGTGGTGGTCAACATGGAGTCCGACGGACGGAAGAACTGGGCCCGCCCGCCCAAGGGCGGCGTCCGCTCGGCGGGGCCGCGGGAGGCGGCCGACTGGGTGGACTACTGCAACAACCCGGCGAACCGGGAGAGACGGAGGAACGGGGCTGAGGGCCCCTTCGACGTACGCCTTTGGCAGATCGGCAACGAAACCTCCTACGACCCCAACGGCTTCGACTGCGAGACCGCGGCCAGGCGCACGCTCGCCTTTGCCCGGGCCATGCGTAGGGCCGACCCGGACGTCGAGCTCATCGGCTGGGGTGACAGTGGCTGGGCCCGCCGAATGCTCGAAGTCGCCGGTGAGGAGCTTCAGTACGTCGCTGTCCACCAGGGGGTGGGATCGACGCTGCCCAACTCGCCACTTCAGTGGGACGACTGGCGGCTGGACCCGGCCCGGACCTACGAGCACCTGATGACGGGCTGCCAGAGGACCGTAGCCAAGCTGGCGAAGGTGCGCGAGGAGACCGCCGGCTTCGACGTCAAGCTGGCCCTTACCGAGGGGCACTTCGGCGGGCCCGGCCGACACCGCTGCGAGGTGCTCTCGACGTGGGCGGCCGGCGTGGCTAACGCCCGGGTGCTGAACGTGCACACGAGGAACGGCGACCTTCTCAAGGTCGCCACCCTGGCCGACTTCTGCGGCACCTCCTGGATGACCAACGCGGTGATGATACCCCGGGGGGCGGCCTACATGATGCCCGTGGCCCGGGTGATGGCCCTCTACAGGCACCACGTCGGGAGCAAGGCCCTCGATGTCTTGAAATGCCCCAGGGGCCTGGACGTCACCGCCAGCCGACGGGGGAGACGGGTCTACCTCCACGTCGTCAACGTCAACCGCACCCGAAGCGTCAGAGCCAAGCTCGCCGTGGAGGGGATGAAGGTCGTGTCCGCTCGGGCCTTCGAGATCGCCGAGGACCCCATGCGCTCGATCGACCGGAGGACGCCGAACCTCTTCTCTCCCAGAGAGCGACGTCTTCCGCGCTCAGTGGTGTGGCGATTCTTAGGAGCCTCGGTCACGGCCATCGAGCTGACGCTGGGCGCCCGGCTGCGGGCACCCGCAAGGCAAGAGGCTTAGCCTGCTCCGCCGAGGCCCGTACGGGCGAAGGCTGGACCTGATGGAGAAGGGCTTGCGCCCGTCGCTGGAGCCTGAGAGTGGATTGGCCCGACACCCGACGCCGTTAGCGAAAGGATTAGCAGGATGCCGAGGAAACCTTCTGGTGGAGACGCCAGACGGATGGTCCGAGTGGCCCTCATCAAGGTGGTTCCTGAGAAGTTCGCGGTGGAGAAGAACTGGGACGCCCTGAAGGGTGTCGTGCGAGCGAACGCCGACGCTCAAGCCGACGTCTTTATCTCACCGGAGGGCTTCCTGGACGGGTACTGTACCACGGAGGAGTCGTGCGGCCGGCGTCGGCTGAGACAGGTGGCCGAAGACCTCAAACGGGGTCGGCACGTCGAGGGGGCGCGGGAGCTGGCCCGGGAGCTCGGCTCCTACTTTGTCTTCTGCTTTACCGAGAAGCGCGGTTCGAAGCTCCACAACGCTGCTGCGCTCATCGACCGGTCCGGCCAGGTGGTGGGCGTGTACTACAAGACCCACCTTCAAGGCCACGACCTCAAGTACGACCCCGGCCAGAACCTGCCTGTCTTTGAGACCGATTTCGGGACCGTGGGACTGATGATCTGCGCCGACAGGCGGTGGCCCGAGACCGTCCGGACGCTCCGACTTCGGGGAGCCGAGCTCATCCTCAACCCCACCTACGGGATGCACCACGACCTGAACAAGGCCATGATGCGGACCAGGAGCTACGAGAACGGGGTCTTCATCTGTTTCGCCCACCCCTCCCAGGCCCTGGTCACGGCTCCCGACGGGTCAGTGGCTGCTGAGCTGGTTTCCAACGTCCCCGACGTCCTGGTCCACGACCTCGACCTCAGCCGGTGCAACACCGGCCACCAGGACGGCCGCCGGGGGGACATCTACCGAGGCCTGATGCAGCCCTCCCGGCACCGACCCAGGCGAAGGAAGTAGACCCGGCCCTCGGAGGAAGCGACGACCTGCACCAAAGCGCTCGCCAGCCTGACCCGCCTATGTGTGCCCGTCTACCTCAGAGCAAAGGCGTGCGTCTGGCGAGCGCGTACCGGGAGGGCGCTTAAGGAAGTGACTCACCCGCCAACCGGACCAGCTCCTCGGCGGCCCGTCGGCGGAAGGCGGAGAGCTCCTCCTCAGACATCTGGGGACGACGGTCTCGGCTGGTGTCCTCGAAGCGCAGCTTGTCCAGGTTCTCCTTCAGGAGTTGCTTCGCCTCTGCTCCCCGTGCTCCTGCGGCTTCGGCGGCTCGTGCGAGGGCCAGCACGTAGCGGTAATCGTCTATGCCCTCGCGGATGCGTTCCAGGGCCGGTCTGGGCCGCAGGTCCCCTTCCCGGTTGGGAAAGATTTTGCCCCCGTCGTCCTCGTAGCTGTCCAGCGGGTAGTATGGATCAGCGTGGGTGCCCACATAGGTGAACTGCTGATAGGCGGCTACCCCGGCTTGGTGTGCCTTCCACATGTAGAGCCCGTAGGCCCACCGGTTGGTGCCCTGGTTGTTGACCTGGTTGCCCGCAGCCTTGGCGCGGCCAATGTGGTCCAGCGTGACCACGTTCAGGTGGCAGATGCTGGTGACGTCGAGGAGGCTCTGGGTGTGCTCGCCGTGAACGCTGAAGGCGATGGTGGACCGGGCCCCGGCCAGGTCGCGTATGCGCTTGTGTTGGGTGAGGATGGTGGGTGCCAGCGTCTCGGGTGGCTCGTCGCCGAAGCACCACACCGGGTCGGGCAGACCCGCGGCGCGGGCCTGAGCGATGCAGCCTCCATACAGCGCCTTGACGAGCGCATCTGTGTCTGGGAAACCGTGCTGGCGGGCCAGCGTGCCGTCGTCCTCCAGGGCCTGCGTGAAGAGACCGTGACTGGGACCGCCAAGGTCTATGTGTGAGAAGCCAAGCTGGCTGGCCTCCTCGTATCTGCTCTTGGCCTGGGTGAAGTCAAAGCTCGCCTTCTGACCCTCGAAGCCGGTGAACTGCACGCCGTCGACGGCGCAATAGGTGAAGCCGTGCTCCCGGGCCGCCCTCAGGAGCGCCTTCCGCTGGGCTTCAAGCTCGTCCCTGCCCTCCGAGAAGCTGTACATCGAGCAGGGGGCGGTGCCACCCATGCCGAACATCCCCAGACCCATGTCGGCATCGGGGAGCTGGAAGGGAAGCACCCGCACCGCAACCGGTATGCGGGCCGGAGGGATGTCCTTGCCCCTGAGCACGATGGTGCCCGCGTACTCGCCGGCGGGCTGGTCGACGGGGACGTGGAGGGTCACCCAGAAGCGGCGGGACATACCCTCCTTCGCCCAGGTGGGCTCGTCCTTGGCCAGAATGAAGGGCACCACCCCGTACTGGCCGGCTCCCGTGAAACCGATGGACTTGAACTTGTACCTCACCACCCGGCAGTCGAAGGCGTCGCGTCCGAGCAGGGCGCCGTCCGGTCCCCTGAAGTCCTGCACCTCGACTGCGAGTCCCTCCAGGTCCTTCAGGGCGTAGACGCTGAAGGTGATGGGCTCGTACTCGCCCCGGGCCGCCCACACCTCCACCTCAGGGGAGAGCTCGTCCTCGTCCGGGGCGTCGTAGAAGCCGACGTCCTGGCTCCAGTCCCGGCGGTAGAGCACGTAGCCCAGGTGACGGTAGCGCTCGGCCAGCTCTTCGCTCAGGGCTCTCCGTTCGGGCTTCCTTTCGACGAAGGTCCTGTAGTAGGCGTCACGCCGACGCTTCTCGACGTCACTTAGGAACCGGGCCGCCTCCCGGGCCTTGGATTCGGGCCAGATGACGAGGGCGTTCACCGTGGCCGCGTACTGACCGTTGGACTGGATGGTGAGGTCCAGCCTTCCGTCGGAGACCTCCACCTCGAACTCCCTGGGCTGAAACCGCCAGGTGACGTACTTCTTCCGTATGTCCTCGCCCGGGGTGTCTTCCTCCTCGTCGAAGTGGAAGTACAGGTCGAGGAACTTCTCGCCGTCCATCGTCTCCTCGATGACCTTCGTCCCCTCGGCGAGCACTCGGCGAAAGTTGTACATCTGGTAGAACTCCCACTCGCCCGGGTCCTCCCACATCAGCCACGCTCTGTACCTGCCGTTCGGCACCTTCACCGAGAAGGTGGCGTCGTCGGGGTTCACCCAGTCGCCGACCAGGTTGTCCGGCGGATGCACCCGGCGCCTGGCCCAGAGGGTGCCCCGGCGGGTCCAGCCGAAGCCGGCGGCGTCGGTGTAGTCGCTCTGGGGGGTGACGGGTGTGAAGCCCGGGAACGTGGGAGAAGCTTCGGGGCCGAAGTCGAAGGCGTGGATGCCCTCGGTCACTTCCCTCGCGACCTTCTCGAGACGGACGTCGGCGATGAGCGTCCGGCCCGAAGGGGCTGAGATGAGCGCCTGCTGCACAGCGTTCCAGTGGAAGGGACTGGTATCGAGCATGTCCTTGGGTGAGCCCTCTCCTCGTCGGAGCTCTGCGAAGTCGAACTCCAGGGTCCGCCTGCCCGGGGCGATGGTGAGATAGCGGTTGATCCAGGAGAAGTAGCCGTGAGCGCTGTCGTCCTTGAGGCAGAGGTAGAGCTGGGCCGGCTGGTCGCCGGGGACGAAGACCTCGAACTTGAGCACGTTGTACGCGCTCCAGTCCGTCCCCGGACGCCACATCGAAAGGCCGGCCTTCCCCACGAGTTCCGCAGCCTTCCCACCCAACTCCTCCGATTCGACGACCTTCCCACCCTTGAACTCAAGGACGCCGACGCCCCTGTCAAAATCAGCCAGGACCAGTGCCTCCCCGGCCGTCGCCCGCAAGGGGCACAAGCCCAGGATCACCACCAACACGACGAGCAAGCTGCTGCCTCTCATCACTCCCCTCCCGTCCCGTATCTGTCCCGAGATGGTCACGCCCGGGCGCATCCGCGTGCCTGCTGCTCTGCCAAGCACGAGCTCTCCCCTCCCCGCTTAGCTTGCCGACCCCAAACACGAGTATACCTTCGACCGACGAGGAAAAGAAGACGCCTCCCCCCACAGGCCGTGCGTCAAGGCGTGTCACGACCCGTACTGGTGCCGGCCCTCACCCTAACCCTCTCCCAAGGGGAGAGGGGAGCAACATCTGCGACGGCCCGTACGGGCCGGGCACACTTCTGTTTTCCAAGGCGGAGGGTCCATTTCGAAGGTGCGCCACGGCCGGCCTTGTCCGGCCGTGAAGGAGC
>CAZIBA010000166.1:0-5728 GCA_964536795.1 uncultured Planctomycetota bacterium
CCAGGGTCGGTTCGGGGAAGAGCGCGATCTGAACCATGACCAGCTTGGCGTCCCTGCCGCTGACGCCCAGACCCAACGGGCTGATGGAGTAGCCCCACTTGATCTGGGTCTGGACCCAGGAGCGCTCCACGTTGGCGCTGTCACCACTCATACGGAAGCAGCTCGTCCAGGTCTCCCCGCCGTCGGTGGTCCGGAAGACTTCTCTCCTGCTGGCTGAGTACGCAACCCGGGCCTGATTGGAGGCCATGAGGACGTCGTCCTGTCCCTTGGATTGGTGGACGACCTGCCAACGCTCCCCCCCGTCAGAGGACCGGACGGTGCCGACCCGGGGGACCGTGGCAAGAAGGACAGCCGATCTCCCGCCCATCCCACCGGTGATGCTGTCGAGGGGATTCCCTCTGGCCTCAGCAATCGCCACGGCCTCCCACGTCTTGCCGGAGTCGGGACTGCGCCAGAAGACCTTCCTTCCGTCCTGGAGCGCTACAAAGACCTTGGACCCCAGCGCGACGATCCCGTAGCACCTGCCGCTGAGGCTCTGTTCCCAGGTCTTTCCTCCATCCGCGGAGCGCCACAGGCTCGTGCCTGTGCCGGCAAAGAGGATGGGCGGGTCGGACTCGATGGCTGCTAGCCTGGTGATACCGTCAGCAGCCCAAGGAGCGTCCCCCGTGACCATTGGCGTCCACGTGGCTCCCTTGTCCCGGCTGACCTTGAGGGTCGGACCGCTGGCCCACAGAATTGCTTCGTCTGGGGCGGGCAGGAAGGCGGGCCGGCACGAGCGGGTTGAGTTGATCTGATTGCAGTGGATGAGCTCCCAGTGCTTCCCCCCGTCCAGCGACCGGTAGCTCCCGCTCATGTCACAGGAGAGGAGCATCAGGTCGGGGTCGTAAGGAGACACCGACGGGGTGTACATCCCCCCGGCTCCTCCCATCCCCGTCACCTCGAATGCTTTCTCGGCCGCGCACACGGACCCGCACAAAGTCAGAACTGCAACGACCAACCACACCACCGTCCGATGGATTGTCACGGCCTTACCCTCCACACACCAAAGCTCAGAAAACAGACGCTCCTCACAGCCTGCAATTCTACGAGACCGGAGCAGAAAGGCAACGATGACTCCTGGGTCGCCCTTGCAGGGGGGACCCGCGCTGGCTATGCTGCCGGAGGAACTTTTCGTTGTGTCGAATGTCCAGGTACGAGGGAGGAGACCGTGGCCGAGCGCAGTGGCAGCGAAGCTCAACGTCCCAACGTCATCTTCATTCTCACCGACGATCAGGGCCCCTGGGCTGCGGGCTGTTACGGCAACCCCGAGATCCGCACCCCCAACATCGACGGGCTGGCCAAGCGGGGTGTGCTTTTCGGGAACTTCTTCGTGGCTACGCCCGTCTGCTCACCCAGCAGGGCCACCTTCCTCACCGGCCGCATCCCCTCTCAGCACGGCATTCACGACTGGCTCAGGTCGGACGTGATGGTGGGCGACGAGGCGAGCACCCCCATCGCCGAGGAGGTGGGCTACACCGACGTGATGGCCCGGCACGGCTACCATTGTGGCATCAGCGGCAAATGGCACGTGGGTGACTGTCTCAAGCCCACCCACAGCTTCTCGTTCTGGTACGTGCACCAGCGTGGAGGCGGCCCCTACAACGACGCTCCGATGGTGCGCGACGGTAAGCCCATCAACGAGCCCGGCTACGTCACCGACCGCATCACCGACGAGGCCCTCAACTACCTCGACACCCACGCTGGAGACGCCAATCCCTTCTACCTGAGCGTCCATTACACCGCCCCCCACAGCCCCTGGACGGGACACCCGCAGGCAATCGTGGACTCCTACGACGACTGCGCCTTTGAGAGCTGCCCCCAGGAAGAGCGTCACCCCTGGGCCCGGACTGACCTCACCGACCGCTGCCTGGGCAACCGGGAGATGCTCAAAGGCTACTTCGCCGCCGTGACGGCTATGGACAACAACGTCGGCCGCATCCTCAGCAGGTTGGATGAACTCAACCTTACCGAAAAGACCCTGGTCGTCTTCGTCAGCGACAATGGCTTCAGTTGCGGTCATCACGGCTTCTGGGGCAAGGGTAACGGCACCAACCCCAGGAACATGTACGAGAACTCCATCAAGGTCCCCTTCATCGCCAGCCACCCTGGTCGGCTCCCTGCCGGTCACGCGACCGACGCCATGGTGTCGGCCTACGACTTCCTCCCCACACTGCTGGACTACCTGAAGATGCCCCTGCCCGAAGGTCGGAACCTGCCGGGTGAGTCTTTCCTCCCCGTCCTCGAAGGCAAGAGCGACAGGCACAACGACAAGGTCGTCGTTTTCGACGAGTACGGGCCCGTGCGGATGATACGCACCGCTGAATGGAAATACACGTATCGCCATCCTGACGGGCCTGACGACCTCTATCACCTGACCGTCGACCCCGACGAACGCGAGAACCTGGCCGACGACCCCAGTCAGGCCGCCAACATCCGCGACCTCAAAGGCCAGATGGATGCCTGGTTCGCCAGGTACGTGACCGCAGAGCACGACGGCTTGAAGGAGACCTACTGAAAGGGGGCTGTCATGTCTAACCGGAAAAGCGTTGCGTCGGGATTTGCCACAGAACGCTTAGAGAGGCTTGAGAGGCAAGTGCGCTTGGCGAAAGTCGCTGGAGTTCTCGTCCTCCTCCTCGTGGGCGCGGGTGTGATGATGGGCCAGACCACACCGAAGGATGGGACCGTTGAGGCGGAGGAGTTCGTCCTCCGGGATGCGCAGGGCAACCGCCGCGCTGGACTCGTCGCGGGCGAGGGCGGCTGGCCGACCCTCTACCTCCTCGACAAGGACGGGCAGACCCGCGTCGAGCTCCGGGTGCTGGCGGACGGCTCGCCGGGCCTGATTCTAGCTGACAAAGACGAGAAGACCCGTGCCGAGCTAAGGCTCCTGGCCGAGGGCTCGCCGAACCTGGTGTTCAGAGGCGGGGGTGGGGAGCTCCGAGCGCTACTGGGCTTGTCCCCTGATGGCTTGCCAAACGTGGTACTTGACGACAAGGAGGGCAGGACGCGCATCGTCCTTGGCGTCGCGGCGAACGGCTCAGCGCAACTCAGCTTCTACGACTCAGCAGAGAAGCTGCGGGCCGCCCTCGGTACGATCGCGACCGGCTTTCCGGGACTGCTCCTCTCCGACGAGCAGCAACAGCCACGCGCCGTTTTCGGTTTGGTCTCGGACGGACCTGAGCTGAAGCTGACCGGCAAAGACGGAAAGGCCCTCTTCAAAGCACCATAGGGGGTGGGAGTGAGGGAGGCCCAGCTGTGCGGAGGAAGAACGAGCGTCCGCGGCTGCGTGACCTCGGGTTGTGTCCTGGAGCCCTGCCCACAGGGAAGTGGAACGCCATCACCGACGTCAAAGGTGTGCGGGTCGGACACGTCACGCTGGTTCGCGGAAAGCCGGGGCCGCGGGTTGTTGGTAAGGGTCCCGTGCGGACGGGGGTTACAGTCGTAATCCCGGGGCCGGGCAACATCTACAGTAACCGGTTCCGCGCTGCTGTGGAGACCATCAACGGTTTCGGCAAACCCGTCGGCTTCGAGCAGGTCCGGGAGATGGGGACGCTCGAAACCCCAATCGTCCTGACCAACACCCTGTCCGTGCCGGTGGCAGCAGCTGCGCTAATCGAGCACACGCTGAAAAAGAACCCCGGGGTCAGGTCGGTCAATCCCGTGGTAGCTGAGTGCAACGATGGCGGGCTGAACGACATCGCCGGCCGACACGTGACCCGGAAGCACGTGCTCGAAGCCATCGCCAAGGCCCGACGTGGCCCCGTCCCGGAAGGCAACGTGGGGGCCGGTACGGGGATGAGTGCCTTCGGCTTCAAGGCGGGCATCGGCACGGCTTCCCGCGTCGTCCCGAAGGGGCAAGGCGGCTACACCGTGGGTATCCTGACGCTCACCAATGCAGGGTCGCTCCCGCACCTGCGCATCTGCGGGCTGCCGGTCGGCGCTGAGTTGCTGCGCGAGCAGTCAGGTGAGCTCGACTGCGAAGATGTGCCCAGGCCGGTCTTGTCCGGCCTGGGAGAAACGAGGCCAAGGCCGGGCGGGACAGGACCCGCCCGAGCACGCGGTTCTGAAGAACCCGGGGAGGAGGGATCGATCGTTCTCGTCTTGGCGACCGACGCGCCGGTGCTGGAGCGTCAGCTTGGCCGGCTGGCCCGTCGTGTGGTCCACGGCCTGGCGCGTGTCGGGCTGACCTCGGGTTCCGGCTCCGGAGACTTCGTCATCGCCTTCACCACCGCGAACCGCGTAAAGACGGTGAAAAGGCGGATTAGCCGTCAAGTCGAAGAGCTGAACGAGGCCCGCATCTCCGTCTTGTTCGATGCTGTCATCGAAGCGACCGAGGAAGCCTACCTCAACAGCATCCTGCGCTGTGAGACCATGGGTGGCGCCGCCACTCTCAACGTGCCGGTCGGGCCGTCGGGGAAGAAGCTCCTCTCGGGCAGGCCGTGCCTACACTCGAGACAAGCGAAGCTTGCCGGCTGTGACGGCCTGGTCAGACGGGCCATCCCCCTCGATTTCCTGAGGGCCTACGTCCGCAGGGCCTCGGGCATCCTCCCCGGCGCGGGGACGACGCCCCAGGACTGAAGGGCCCGGCCTTTCCGGGGGTGTAAGGCAAGGGGCTTCAGCCCCTTGCCTGCGCAGTGGACTGGAGGCCATGAAGGTACTGCTCGTCAATCCCAACGTGATGCAGCCAGCCGTCACCCCTGTCGCGCTCGACATCCTCGCCGAGGAGCTCCAACGCGCCGGCTTCACCCCCGTGCTCCTGGACCTGGCCTGGAGCGAGGACCTCCAGGCCGATATCGACGCAGCCCTGCGCGAAGACTACCTCTTCGCAGCGGTCTCGGTGAGAAACATCGGCTCCTCCTTCTTCCCCGGCTCCGACGAGTGCCTCCAGACCCACCGGCAGGTCGTGGCCGCGCTCAAGGCGGGCGGGATGAAGGTCGCCGTCGGTGGTGTGGGGGTTTCCATTGCCGGGGAAGCCGCCGGGAAGTTCCTCGGCGCCGACTTCACCGTGGTCGGTGACGGAGAAGAGGCCATCGTGGCCCTGGCCTGGGCCCTGTCCAAGAGAGCGCTGCTGGAGGAGGTGCCCGGGCTGGCGGGGATCACCGCGCCTGCACGGGTCGATCTCCCGCGCAAGCCTCCGCTGGAGCGGAGCTTCGTGGACAATCCCCGCTACCTCCGGGAAGGCGGTCAGGTCGGCTTGGAGACCAAGCGAGGCTGTCCTCACGCCTGCGCAGCCTGCGCCGACCCGTTGGCCAAGGGGAAGACGGTGCGGGCCCGCGACCCGAAGGCCGTTCTCCAGGAGGTGCGTTCCCTCCTAACTCAGGGGGTCGACGTACTCCACACCTGCGACAGTGAGTTCAACGTTCCCCGGGAGCACGCTCAGGCGGTCTGCGAGGAGTTCGTCGGGGCCGGGCTGGGGGACCGCACCTCCTGGTACGCCTACTGTACGCCTGCTGGCTTCGACGGCGACCTGGCCCGGCTCATGCGCCGGGCAGGCTGTGACGGCGTGGATTTCTCGGCCGACCACGGTGACCCCCGGATGCTCCTGGAGCTGGACTGTCCACACACGGTCGAAGACCTGAAGCGAAGCGCCCAGGCCTGTCGGGAAGCGGGCCTGCGGTTCATGTTCGACCTGCTACTGGGCGGGCCGGGCGAGACGCGGTGAGCCATCCTCAAGACGGTGGAACTGATGCGC
>CAZIBA010000167.1:0-5723 GCA_964536795.1 uncultured Planctomycetota bacterium
GCCGTGGCACACCCGCTTCCCTCACCCCGTCCCTCTCCCAGAGGGAGAGGGAGAAGGACCCCCATCGTTGGCAGAGCTTCCCTCTCCCCTTGGGAGAGGGTCAGGGTGAGGGCCGCGACCCGTGCCACCCGCCGCGCTGTCGCCGCACGGACGGTGGGCCTTAGGCCCGACGTCCGTGCCACCCATCGTGACACACCTTCCTCCTGCACGGCCGGCAAGCCCGGCCGTGGCACACCCTCAGAATCGACCCGTCGCCCCACAAGACGATGGACCCGCCGCCTTGGAGAACAGAAGTGTGCCCGGGCGGGTCTCGTCCCGCCCGGAGTTCCTTGTCGGAACAAGCGGAAAGGAAACGTGGGTGGCACACCCTTGCTCCTGCACGGCCCGTACGGGCCGTGGCACCCCGTCCTTGAACTGACCGGGAAGATGCGAAGGGTCGTGCGCTTGAAGGCAAGGGGCTTAAGCCCCTTGTCAAGTAGGAGGGGTACACCGTGGGCATTCTCTCTGTTCCCTCTCCCCTTGGGAGCGGGTCAGGGTGAGGGCCGCGACCCGTGCCACCCGCCGCGCCTGCTGGGCCAGGGGGTCAGGCGAACTCCTCGACGGCCTCGTACATGGCGATGACGTTCTCGGCAGGCGTCCCGGGCTGGATGTTGTGGATGTGACTGAAGACGAAGCCGCCGTCCGGCGCCAGGTCGTCGATGCGCCGACGCACCTCGTCCCGGACCTGGGCCGGCGTGCCGAAGGGAAGGACGTGCTGCGTGTCGCAGCCCCCTCCCCAGAAGGAGAGGTGGCTGCCGAACTCCCGCTTGAGCTCGGCCGTGTCCATCCCAGCGGCCGAGACCTGCACCGGGTTTAGGACGTCGATGCCGATGTCGACGAAGTCGGGGATCAGGTCACGGACGGCGCCGTCGGTGTGCAGGCAGAGGTGGGCGTTTGACCTTTCGTGAATGAAGCGGCACAGCGCGCCGTGGTGTGGCTTGATGAGCTGGCGGTACATCCGGGGGCTGAGTTGGGCGGCGCTCTGCGTGCCCAGGTCGTCGGCGATGAGGACCATCTGCACGTTGTCACCGACCGCGTCGGCGAACTTCTCGAACCGGGCGACGTGCATCTGGGTGATGCGTTCGAGCAGGGCCTGGGCCAACCTGGGCCGGAGCACCAGGTCGGTCATGAACTTCTCGTAGCCACAGAGGTACTGGGCGCCGGAGAAGACGTGCCCACCGATATAGAGCACGAGGAAGCGATCGCTTTCCGCCATCAGCGCCGCGGCCCGCTCCCCCAGGGCATCGAAGTCCATCGGTGCGAAGGCGCAGGCGTCGAGGGCCTCGACGTCGGCCTGATGCTTGGCGAGATCGGAGACCTCTTCCACCTCCGCCAGGGGAAAGCGGACCTGACGGAAGCAGGGCGCCCCTTGAGCCAACCTCGACGTGACCACGCCCTGGGCATTGCGGAGCACCCAGGAGCCGTTGGGCTCCTCCTCGGGTACGCACTCGGCCGGGACCAGCTTGGGCTCGCCGTCCGGGATGGTGCTCTCGACCCAGCCGGTGGGCTGGAACTCGACGGGCTCGGCGTCGGTACGAGCGAACCTTAGCACGGGCTCCTCGATGCGGGGAAGGAGCTGGTCGGGCTGGGCCAGCTTCACGGGCCCGGTCACACCGAGACGCTGGCGGAACCCCCGGTAGGCGCCGTAGAGAATGCTGGTGACGTCCGTGGCCCCCAGGTCCACGGGCAGTCGGTCGGGCTCCCGGTGTGACAGGGCCGTCAGCACGCGCTCACGAGAAGTCATTCTTCATCCTGTCTCAGGCCCGCCGGCCGGCGCGTCCGCGCGCGGGTCCAAAGACCCGTCCTTACGTTACTCAAGGTCAAACCAAATCGGACTCGTCCAGGCGGTCTCACCCAAACGCTTCTCCACGCGCACGTAGTAGCAGACGAAGGGGTTGCTCCAGAATGGGGCATCCCGCACGACCACCTTCTCCAGGGGCTCCGGGTCTTCCAGCGTAAGCGTCCAGTCCGCGCCAACGACGCTCTCCCGCTGTATCTCCTCCCCATTTCTCACCAGGAAGACATCACAGGAAGAGCCCGCCGGCGAAACGTCGGAGAACGTCACCTGGAACGCCCTCCTCTCCATACGGCCGGAGCCCGCCTCGATGACCGCTGCCTCCCCCATACCGATGTCCTCGCAGCGGAAGTCCACCAAGACGCGCTCGAAGGTGGTGGCATAGCAGCGTCGGCTGCGGAGTGCATCCCAGAGGGCCGGCCGGCTCCGCTCCCGGGCGAAGACGGCCGTCAACCCACGGTGGGAGTAGCTCAGGTGGCTGGGCGAAAGCGGAGGCCGTTGCCGAACCTCGCCCCCGGGGGTCGAGGTGTGGTCGTCGCTTGAGGCGATGACGCCGAAACGACAACCCCGCGCCAGGGCGTCCTGAAGGTAGCAGGGATCGTCGGCATTCCCACCCCAAATGGGAAAGCGCGAATGACGCTTCTCCGACGACCCCCACATCGAGTAGACCTCGAAGACCGGTTCTCGCTCGGGGCTGTAGCGGGGCCTGTCCCGAGCCGGGTCGAGGGGCCTGTCCCAACTGCGGTACTTGTGCCTTCTCCCCGTGTGGTGGGGCACGGTGATGTAGTCCACCCCCTGACGGTCCATGAAGTCCCACAGCTCCTGCAGGTCCACGTCGGGCTGGGTGCCCTTCATGTCCTCGCGGTCGAGCCAGAAGTAGTCGCCCTCGGTGCCCTCGAGGTAGCAGTTGTTGTCGCCTCCCCTGCCCGTTCGATGCGACGACTCGAAGGCCAGGAAGGCCACGATCCTCCCCGCCTCGGTGTACTCGCGAACGAGCTGCCTCTGCCTTTCCCAGCGCTGGGGCGAGAGCCCGCGCACGTGGTCGGTCAGCGCTATGAAGTCGAGGTGGGAGCATTCCGCTGCGTAGTCCAGCGCGAACCCGGGGTCCTTCACCGAGTCGGGCTGACAGTCCCCGTGGCTGGTGTGCACGTGCAGGTCACCCCAGTAGAGCCGGTACGGCGGATCCTTCGTCACCCGCACCGGGTTGCTGGAGACGGCGAAGTCCAGGCCCTCGAACGCACAGGCAAAACGGAAGATGCCTTCGCCCTGCACCCGGACGCCAGCAAGGTCGCAGAACCCCCCTTTCAGCACTGCTTCCGACGGCAAACCGGTCACCGGTTCAGGAGCATCGATGCGGAGTCCCCTGGTCACACCTAAAGCGGGCATTCCCGTGGGGTCAACGAGTACGACGTGAAGCGTCAAGGGTTCGTCGACGGCCACCACCGAAGGCACCGTCACCAGCAGACGGTGGGAGTTCCACCATAGCTTATCCCGCTCCTTCGCCAGCGAGTCCCTGAGCATGCCGTGTTCCTTCTTCGCGCACAGCTAACTTAGCGGCTCCTACTGCTGCCTTTCGATCCGAATGAGCAGCGTCTCCGCAGCCTTTATGGGGAACCGAATGAGAAGCACGTCACCCAGGCGCTCCACCTCCAGGTCGCGTCCTTCGACCAGCTCGGCGACCTCGAAGTCCTCAGCCGACAGCTCGCCTATACCCAGCGCGGCAAGGTCGATGGCCAGCTCGACGTCGCCCCCTTCTTCCTCGGCCCGGCGGACGGTAAAGTAGAGCGTGGCGTCGGCTGTACCGAAGCGCTCCGCCTTGGCCGCGCCGGCACGGTCCTCGGCGGTGGTGATGGGCTGCCAGCCGGCCATGGCGACGGTGCGGATGAGGGGTGCGTACTTCTTGAACAACGGCCGGGCGCCCTCAGCCCCGCCTGGTGAACCCAGGACCTGCAGTCCGCCCGGGTGGATGCCGTAGAAGAGGCATTTCCTCATCCCCGGCTCACTCACACTCCGGTAGTAGGTGGCCGGCTTCTGGTAGCAGAGGGCGCGGACGAGCGACATCTCGCTTTCCCTCACCCGGTCAGCGCTGCGCTCCATACCCATAACCTCGATGAACTGCCCGCAGAACAGGTAGGGCTGGAGGTCGGTGTTGGCCCTGATAAAGCGACCTTTGGCCCGGATCTCCTTGCACCAGGCCTGGGCCATCTCATAGTCGTGGAAGCCCTTGACGGCCACGGCACGACCCGTCTTCCGGTCGTAGGTGAGCGGCACGTCCACGTACTGGAAGTTCTCCCGGCGAAAGTCCAGCAGCCGGAAGCCCGTCCAGTTGGTCAGCGAGTCCCAGGACACACCGTTGACGTGGTAGGCCTCCGGGTCATCCCAGGCAGCCATGTTGTGAAACTGGTACTTGCGGGCCAGGTCCTCGCGGTTGGGACGGGGGATGTCGGGGTCCACGTTCAGCGGTATCTGGCTGTGCCATCCCTGGCTCCAGCGGTGCCAGTTGATGCGCACGGGCTTGTCGTTCTCGTCGTAGATGAAACAGCGCTGAGCGGCCTGGGCCACCTCCCGTAGCGGCCCCGGGATCTGATCGTTGCCGTCCTTCACCTCGGCAGGCGCCGTGGTCTGCTTCTCGATGAGGGCCAGTTCCTCCGCCAAGGAAGGTTGCGGAGGTCGCTCTGTCCCTTCGGCGCGGGCGGCGAGGAAGTAGTCGCGCCACGGGCTGGTGTCTTCCGTCCGGTACTCCGGGAGGGGATAGATGAGGTGCCACCAGGCCCAGGGCTCCCGGTGCTTGGCCACGTAGATGTTCTGGGCTTTGACGACCTCGTACTCCTGCTTCTGGAGCGTCACGCTTCCCGAGCCGCAGAAGACCGCGCCGAAGTCTTCCACCAGTCGGGGGACGGCGGTCAGAGCGCCTTGGAAGTGACCCCAGCTCCCCTCGTTGGTCACCCGCTTGGTGTAGAGCTCGGGGAAGAAGTCGTAGTAGCGCTGAGCGGCCGAGCGCAGGGCGCCCTGCCGGAGCGTCGAGCCCGGGTGGGTGCCCACTGCGTGGGCGCGGTAGATGACGAAGCGCACGTCGGCTCGACCGGGGAACTTGGCCGTGGCCTGGGTCAGCCCCAGGTCGAAGGCCACCACGTACCCCCGTGGGTCAAAGGAGGTGCGAAAGACCCGGGGCGAATGCATGGGGACGGCCAGGCTCAGCCCCACCTCGCCAGTCGAGATGGCCGAGAAGGGAATCCTGTTCACCGGGACGTCGCGCCGGCCTCCCAGTGAACTCCAGTTGTGATAGATTTCGCCCAGTTGAATGGGTTGGGAGTGCTCCAGGTCCTCATCCCACAGCCAACCCTCCCCGGCCACCAAGGGCAGGACGAACTCCACGGTGAAGGCCTGGTCCTCGTCGGTGGTGGTCTGAAACTGGACGACGACGTCGATGTAGTCACCCCCGCCCTTGAGAACCGCCGTCATCTCCACCGCCGGCCGCTCCAGCCGAGCTGACAGGCGCACACCCTCAGGCGTTGCCTCGGGCCGGGCGGTGACGCGCACCGGCTCTCCCACGGCGCCGTCCGGTTCAGACACGGGTGTCAGCCAGAAGCCCCCGGACTCCACGGTCACCGGGAGCGCCCTGCCGTCCACGCTCACCGCGTCTATTCGGCCAGTGTCATCGAAGCTCACAGTCAGACCGTCCGAAGTCTGCACCGTCGCTGCCTCCACCGCTGCCGCCAGTCCACACCTGTCCTGAGCAAGGTCGAAGAATACGAGAGTCACCAACAGGACCAAGGTCGGTCGCCAGCTCATTCTACTCCCTTCCGCAAGTCAGGCCGCCCCACTTCGTTCTCAGCCACACGTCGCTGCACAGGAGGACAGAATACCTGCGACGAGCGCCCGAGGCAAG
>CAZIBA010000168.1:0-5696 GCA_964536795.1 uncultured Planctomycetota bacterium
TCGACGGGTTCCGCGGCGGCACGGGCGCGGCGCCGACGGCCGTCCGCGACAACGTCGGCATTCCGATCGAGTTCGCCCTGGCCGCGGTCGACAGCCGGCTCCGCGAAGAGGGCATCCGCCACCAGGCGTCGCTGGTGGCCGCGGGCAGCTTCCGCTCGTCGGCCGACGTCGTCAAGGCCATCGCCCTGGGGGCCGACGCCGTCTACATCGGGACGGCGGCCCTGGTGGCCATGGGGTGCCACCTGTGCCAGAAGTGCTACACCGGCAAGTGCAACTGGGGCATCGCCACCCAGGACCCCTACCTGACCAAGCGCCTCAACCCGGCCGTGGCTGCACGTCGACTGGTGAACCTGCTTCGCGGCTGGTCGCTGGAGATCAAGGAGATGCTGGGAGGGATGGGCATCAACGCCATCGAGTCGCTGCGAGGCAACCGGGAGCAACTGCGAGCGGTGGGCCTGACCACAAGCGAGATGGAGATACTGGGCGTGAAGCCCGCGGGGGAAGCGTGGTAGAAGGCCAATGCGGAGGACAAGGGGCTTAAGCCCCTTGCCTCAACGAAGCTGAGTACCCGCTCCGGAGACCGGGAAGTCCGGTCGGTGGGGTCGTGAGAACACAATGAAACGTATCGTCGTCCACGAACAGTATTGCATTGGCTGTCGACTGTGTGAGGTCCACTGCCTGGTGGCTCACTCCCAGGTGGGCCGCGTCCCGGGCGCCTCGATCGCTCGGAGGATCGTCAAGGCCTACAAGGGAGAGCTGCCCAGGCCGGAGCCCCGGCTGTTGGTGGAGGAGAAGGGGCACCTGTCCTTCGCCGTGCAGTGTCGTCACTGCGAGGACGCCCCCTGCATCGACGCCTGCATCTCCGGCGCCATGCAGCGGACGGAGGACGGCGCCGTGCTCTGTGACGAGGAGGCTTGCGTGGGCTGCTGGATGTGTTTGATGGTGTGCCCCTACGGGGTCATCCACCGCCGGAGCGACCGCAAGATCGCCAGCAAGTGCGACCTCTGCGCCGGCGACGACCTGCCCGCCTGCGTGGCCAACTGCCCCAACGAGGCCCTCACCCTGAGCGAGGAATGACCGTGCACTACTGCATCATCGGTAACGGCGTCGCCGGCACTACTGCCGTCGAAAGCCTCCGACAGGCGGACGCGGACGGTCGCATCACCGTCATCTCCGAGGAACCGTATCCCTTCTATTCCCGTCCGCTCATCTCCTATCTGCTGGCCGGCGAGGTGGAGGAAGACCGGCTCTGGATCCGGCCGGACGACTTCTACGAACGGATGAACGTCGAGGCCCTGCTGGGAACGAGGGTCACCAACGTTGAGGCAGGCAGTCGGGAACTCCACCTCAGTGACGGCTCGACAGTGGCATACGACCGGCTGCTGCTGGCCTGTGGGGGCCGGCCCATCGTGCCTCCCCTCCAGGGTCGTGAGCTGGCGGGGGTCTTCACCTTCACCACCCTCGACGAGGCCCGACAACTGGACAGCTACCTCAAGGAGCAGGAGCCCCGCCGGGCCGTGGTGCTGGGCGCCGGGCTCATAGGTCTGAAGACGGCCGAGGCCCTCATCGCCCGGGGGCTTGAGATCACCCTGGTGGAGCTCGCCGACCGCGTGCTCTCGGCCACGCTCGATGAGCGGGCCAGCGACCTCATCCGCGCCGGGCTGGCCGAGGTGGGTGCCGAGGTGCTTACGGGTACCACCATCGGGAAGGTCGAGGGAAGTGGCGGACGGGTAGCGCGGGTGGTGCTGGAGGACGGCTCGGAGCTGCCGGCAGACCTGGTGGTGCTGGCCATTGGCGTCCGTCCGGCCATCGGGTTCCTCGACGGGGCCGTGGAGTGTGGCCGCGGCGTACTGGTGAACGAGTTCCTGGAGACGTCGGCCGAGGGTGTCTTCGCCGCCGGCGACGTGGTGGAGGGGTACGACATCACCTTCGAGGCCCCGCGCGTGGTGGCCACCTGGATGAACGCAGCCCGTCAGGGTCGCACTGCCGGTCAGAACATGACCGGTGCCCGTGAGCCCTTCGAGGGCAGCCTGGGGATGAACGCGGTGGAGATAGCCGGCGTGGCCACCATCTCCATGGGCCTCACCACACCGGACCCGGAGACCAGGAGCCGCGACCTTCAGGTCCTGGAGGAGTTCGACCCCAGGGAGCAAAGCTACCGGAAGGTGGTGCTGGAAGGGGGCCGGGTAGTGGGGGGCATCTTCGTGGGCTCAATCGACCGGGCCGGCATCTTCACCGGCCTCATTCGCAGCCGAACCGACGTCGGCGCCTTCCGCGACCGGCTGCTGGCCCCCGACTTCGGACTGGTTTGGCTGCCCAAGGAGTACAGAAAGCATGTCGTCACCGGCCCCGGCATTGAGGTCTGAGGTGACCATAGACGCGGCCGGGCTCCACTACCGGGAGCTCAACGACCGCATCGTGGATGCCGTCCGCCGAGACGAGGAGGAAGCCGAGCGCTCGGGTCAACGGCTCAGCCTGAACCTGAGCGGGGTCTGTGGGCAGCGCTACATCGCCTGCGGGCTGCGCAGCTCCGTCCACATCCACGTCGACGGGGTGCCCGGGAACGACCTGGCCGCCTTCGCCGACGGCCCCACCATCACCACGGCCGGCAACGTCCAGGACGCCAGCGCCAACACCATGAACACCGGCCTCTTAGTGGCGCAGGGAAGCGCCGGTGACATCCTGGGCTACGCCATGCGCGGGGGCGAGGCGTTCGTCCGCGACAACGTGGGCTACCGGGTGGGCATCCACATGAAGAGCTTCGAGGATATGGTGCCCGTCATCGTGGTGGGGGGCCAGGCCGGCGACTTCCTGGGTGAGTACATGGCCGGGGGCCTCATCCTGGTGCTGGGTCGCGGCGCGACAGGGGGCTGTTCGCCGGTGGGCGACTTGGTGGGGACGGGAATGCACGGGGGGACCATCTACGTCCGCGGCCCCGTCGACGACGCCCAACTTGGCAAGGAGGTGGGCCGCCGACCGCTCGAGGAAGCCGACCGAAAGACCATCAGTCAACTTGTCCGCCGATACGTGGAGTACTTCGGAACCGACGCCCTGACCTTCGATTGGGACGAGTTCACCAAGCTGGTGCCCGTCACCCACCGGCCTTACGGCCAGCTCTACGCCTACTGACGTCGCCGCCAAGGACGGGGCTTTCAGCCTTCGCCCGTACGGACTTCGGCCAAGCAGGCCAAGCCCCTTGCCTACCGTGGCCGACCTCTTCGGCAGACCCCGGCACGGTCGTGGCAGGCAGCTGGCGCCCCGTCAGAAATCCAGTCCGAGACGTATGAGCACGTGGGGAAGCACGGCCACGACGGCACCGGCCAGAAGCAGCAGCAGGGCGTTGTGAATGGCCACGGTCGACACCACCATCAGCAGGCCCGCTATCAGGTACACCCACCGCTTCTGCTTGTGGCCGTAGTAGAAGTACGCAGCTCCAACGGGGCTGAAAACGATGCACACGAACATCCACCCAGGCGTAATCCACGACTCCATCTCTATCGTCGGCTGGAGAATAACGCCCATCGCCATCCACACCTGACCGAGAACCGTCATCGCATCACCTCCCGCGCCTGCACCTCACTTAGGGGCTGCGCCCGTGTCCATCGTTGGGGACGCACTTGCGCACTGAAACCCACCTCCCCGCACCTGTATTATCGACACCTGGACTCAGCGCTTTAGCGGGGGATGCCGGAAAGGGGTGCAGGCCTTTTCCGCTTGCCAAGGACGATCGAACGTGGTATGGTATGACGATGGGATGATCGATGGAGGTGACCATGGACACGGTGACGGTTTCGCCCAAGTACCAAGTGGTGATCCCCAAGGCGGTGCGTGAGTCGATGCACATCCGGCCCGGGCAGAAGGTGCGGATCTTCGCCTACGGAGACAGGATCGAGCTGGTCCCCATCCGCAGAATGCGCGAGTTGCGCGGGTTCCTGAAGGGGATCGACACGACTGTCCCCCGCGACGAGGACCGGCTATGAACCTGGTGGACTCCTGCGGCTGGCTCGAGTACTTCGCTGACGGAGCCAATGTCCGCTTCTTTGCCAAGCCGATTGAGGACGTGGGCAATCTGCTGGTTCCCACCATCTGCCTGCTGGAGGTCTTCAAGCGCGTCTTCCAGCAGCGAGGCGAGGACGCTGCTCTTCAGGCGGTGGCCAACATGCAAGAGGGACACGTGGTTTCCCTGGAGACGCCCACCGCCCTGACCGCTGCGCGCATCGGTGCGGAGTCCGGACTGCCTCTCGCCGACAGCGTGATCCTGGCCACTGCCCGTCTTCACGAGGCCACCATCTGTACCCAGGATGCCCACTTCGAGAGCATTCCGAGCGTCAAGTACAAGGCCAAGGCATAGGCCGCCGACCGCTCGAGGCAGCAGACCGAAAGAGCATCAGTCAACTTGTCCGCCGATACGTGGAATACTTCGGAACCGACTCCCTGACCTTAGCCTGGGACGAGTTGAGCAAGCTGGTGCCCGTCAGCCACCGGCCCTACGGCCGACTCCACGCCTACTGACACTCTGGCCCTTCACAGGCCACCGACTTCGCGGATGTCCAGCCTACGGTTGTCGTTGCTCCTCAAGTGGGTCAGCAGTTGCAGGACGCGATAGAAGGACTCGCCACGCTGCTTCGTCTCTTTGGCCGCGCGCTCCATCAGTGCCAGCAAAGCGTTGGCGTAGTCACCGTTGACGATCAGGTCAACCGATACGTTCTCGTCGCTCAACTCACCGTTCAGTCTGTGCAGACCACTTAGGACTTTGCCTGCTGGAACGTAGGGGCTCCAGAACATCAAGTGAAGTTGGTGTTTAGGAAACTGTGTGGCCAAAGCTTTCTTATGGTGACGAAGCTTCTTGCTAACCACCTGGACGGCAAGATTGGCACGCTTGGTTCCAGCTTGGCGCGAGTACAGAAGGCCGCCCAAGTGCGTTGCCACTTCACATGCAAAGACCCGTGAACCGTCGAAGTCAAACGCGAGAACGTCGACCTCGCTCTGGTCGCCTTTCTCGTCCGTGCGCTGGTTGTAGGCGACGACCTCACACCCCTTGACGACCCTCAAATAAGCTCCTACAAAGCTCTCGCCCACTTCCATAGTCCTCGCCCTCCCCAAAAGGAAGCCTGACTCCAGTAAGGCTAGCTACCCGTCCTCCTTATCCGGATGAGGTGTTCGGGGCCGGTGACGTCGAAGAGGTTCACGCTTCGCACCCGGAACTCGTTGGTGTCCTTATAGAGCGGCACCGCGAACTCCTCCTCCACCGGGTGCCAGCCGACTTCGCCCGCCGAAGGGCTTCGTCGGCCCGAAGGCGGGTCGCCCTCACCCACCTTGAGTTGATACTCCTTGAAGTTGGGCGTCCAGGAGCGCACCGTGCAGTGGGCCCAGTGGCCGGGCTCATCGGTCGCGGAAGGCCCGGGTTTGATCTCCACGCTGACGCCCACCACGTTGGGCGTCCACTCGATCCACCCCCGGTGCCTGATGGGGATGACGAAGTCGGCCTCATAGGCCCAGTGGGGCTTGTTGCCCCGGTACCAGGTATGCTTCCGGAAGAAGTCGTCTTCATACATCACGTTGGCGCTGGAGCCCGAGGCGGGGAAGTTGGTGAAGTAGTTGCCACTCAGGAGCCAGGAGCACCAGTTGTAGGTAGCCGCCTGGGCTTCTTTCTCCTCGGGGATCACCGGAACGACTTGGCGGTCGGGTCCGCGGAC
>CAZIBA010000169.1:0-5685 GCA_964536795.1 uncultured Planctomycetota bacterium
GTCCCCGCCCCGAAGAGGACCACCACCAGGATGATCTCGGCTATGGGCAGGATGTCCACGTGAAAGACCAGCACCACCAGCGACAACAGCGCCTTGGAGACGGCCAGCGAGACGGCCACCGTGGCCAGGGGCACCAAGGGAGCAACGGGCGACCGGTAGACCAGCACCAGGATGATGAGCACGAGAACCACGGTGACCACGGTGGTGCGGTCCAGACTCTCGTTGGTGGCCAGACCGTAGTCCCGTCCCAGGGCCGCCTCCCCCGTCATGCGCACGGTGAGCTGGGCGGGGGCGTCATTCAGGTGTCGGCCGATGCCCTCGACGGCCTGTTGGGTGGCGGAGGTAACGAAGATGGTGTCGAACTGGACCACCACCAGGGTGGCCTGGCCGTCCCGGCTGTCCAACTTCCCGCGCAGGAAGGGAGCGGTGGCCGCCGAGAGCACCCCGATGACGTTCTCCGGGGCTTCCTCCGAAAGGAGCCAGCGGCTGAGTTGGGCCACGTACTGGTAGTCGGCCGGGGTCAGGCCGTCGGGGTTGGCGATGACTATGACGGCGGAGCTTCGGGCGCGGTCCTCGGGGAAGCCCCGCTCCAGCAGCTTGCGGGCCTTGACACTGTCTGCGGAAGAAGGAAGGAAGTGAGCCTGGTCCTCCACCAAAACCTCGGACAAAGGCGGCGTAGCCAGGTGCAGACCCACGGCCAGGGCCGGCCAGACCAGCAGGAAGACCCACCACCGTCGCTCCACACACCGACCCAAGGACTCGAACATATCCCTCGCTTCCCCGCCCTGCGGGTCCCTGGGGACCCGTCCTTACGGACTCCCCTCCCTCGGCCGAACGCCCCTGCCCTCACCCCAAGACACACCCCGGCGCGACCCATAAACTATCGGCCGACGGCCTCGCTGTCAACGCGGCCGCCGCGGCTTCCGACGGGGGCTTGGCCTTTGACAGCGACCGTACTGCACCGGAGAATGGGGCCGCTCGCACGGGACCGTCGGCCGGGCAGGCGAGCGCCCCTGCCGGCCTGCAGGGACGAATCCGTATGGGACCGGAGGTCAACCCAAGGTGAGGCTGGGAACGCATCTGCTGGCCGGCTGGGCAGCGGCCAACGGCGTGGAACTGCTCCGGCGAGTGGAGCTCGACGCCCACGGCCGTCGGCTCACCGTGCTGGCCTCGCTGGTCCCCTTTCTGGACGGCCTGCCCATCCTCTGGAGCCACGACCTCTTCCAAGAGGTCCACCACCGCTACACCTGCAGTCTCCCCGTCGGGGCGCTGGTGGTGCTGCTCCTAACTCCCTTAGCCAGCCGGGGCCGAAGGCGAGCCACGGCCCTGGCCTGCTCCCTGGCCTTCGCTTTCAACGCCGTCGTGGACATGGTCACCACCAACTGGCCGGTGAAGCTCTTCTGGCCCCTGAGCGACTGGGCCTGGTCGGTGGGCGGGCTCTGGAGCGACTTCGTCATCTACCGGGTCGTCGGGACGGCCTGCGACCTGCTATTCCTCGGCCTGGCCGTTGCCGTCTACCTGCGCTGGCGACGCACGCCCTTCGAGCTCTTCGGGCAGCGCTTCGACGCCCTGGCCATCGACTTCGTCCGGCTCCCCTGGCGCCACCGCTGCGCCAAGTGTGGCCGACGGGCCACCTACCGCTGCCGACGCTGCGGAGCGACGGTCTGCGGCTACCACGTCCGCCTGGCCCGGCTGCGCCCCTTTTGTCTGCCCTGCTCTAAGGAAGAAGAACGGGCGCAGGGCGAGGACCGGTGAGCCGACCGGTCCGGGGGGTCAGCCTCGGGATGGGTCATCGTCGACGATGAGTTGGGCGAGGCGGAGTTCGAAGATGGCCTCTTTGAGTTCGCCCTGGAAGTGACGGATGGAGGAGAGGAAGCTGGCCACCAGGTCCCGCAGGTCGAGGTCGGGGGTGACCTGACAGGACATCGACTTCCGCATCAGGAGTTGGAGCATCTCGGGTGGCTCGCTCTCGTGGAGCGACTCGATGGTCTTGCTGAGCACGGGCAGTGAGCGCTCGGAGGCCGGTGAGTAGCTGTAGCGGACCACGCCGCCGGCGAAGCGCTCGGTCATGGTGGCCGGCCAGCCAGCCCGACAGAAGCGCAGGAACCGGTCCTTGTCGTAGCCACAGTCGGCCGGGCCCAGGGCCTGGATCTCGGCCAGGTCGCCCTTGAGCTTGGCCAGGGCTTCGGCCAGGGACTCGCTGTCGCAGATGCGCAGGCTCACGTCCAGCCCGAAGAGCTCCTCCAGCTCCCTCAGGACCTCCTGACTGGGCACACAGTCCCCCACCACCACCAGGGACTCCCCGTCGATGTAGACGGGGACGAGGTTGCGCTCGAGGACGAAGTCGATGGGTTCCCAGAGCAGCTCCAGGGCCACGGAAGGGTCGAAGGTGGGACTCACCAGAGGCAGCTCGTAGTACTGGGCGATGAGGAGGGCCAGCCGACGGCTGCTCACCAGACCCAGGCGGGTGACCACGGTGGCCACCGAGTCGGTGCTCCCCTCCTTTTCGGTGAGGATGTGCGAGACCTGGGCCGGGGACAGCCCACAGGCGTCGATGAGCATCCCCATCAGGGTGGTCTCGAAGTCGGTCAGCATCCTCGTACTCCTCGCTCCCGAGGCCCCTGCCCGCAGGCAGCCAGCGGCCCTCCTACGGACCCCCAGCTCAGCCCAGCATCACCGCCTGACCCTTCTCGGCCGACCGGTACACGGCCTCCAGGATGCTGGTCACCACCAGGCCCTGCTCACCGGTGATGAGGGGTTGACGACCCCGACGCACGCAGTCCACGAAGTGACGCACCTCCCGCAGGTAGGCGCTCTCCCCGTCCCTGGGCACCTGCGGGGTCACGTCCACGGTCACACCACGGTCCTCGGTGGCGACGACCAGGGGGTCCAGCTTGGCCCCGCCCTTGCTCCCCACCAGCTCGAAGACCATCCGGGTCTCGACGATGTTCGCGTGCCAACTGGCCTCCAGGAGCAACGTGGCCCCGTTACCAAAACGGACGAAGCCGGCGGCGAAATCTTCAACGTCAATGACGCCCTTGAGGTTAGGTGTGCCCCAGCCGCCCACCGCCTTGCGCACGTCGGTGATGCTCTGCTGGGTGGTCCCCAGCACGGTGACCGGTTTGGGGAAGCCCATGAACCAGAGCACCAGGTCCAGGGCGTGGACGCCGATGTCGATGAGCGCACCACCGCCGGCCAGGGCCTTGGTGGTGAACCAACTGCCGGCCCCGGGGATGCCCCGTCGGCGGAGGTATCCGGCCCGCGCGTAGAAGACGTGGCCCAGCTTGCCGGCGTCCACGAACTTCTTCAGGGTCCGACTCTCGTTGCGGAAGCGGGCCTGGTGAGCGACCATCAGCACCCGCTTGGCCTTTCGGGCCGCCTCCACCATGGCCTTGGCGTCCTTGGCCGTGGTGGCCATGGGCTTCTCACAGAGCACGTTCGCGCCCCGCTCGAAGGCGTCCAGGGCCACGGGAGCATGGTAGACGTTGGGCGTGCAGATGCTGACGGCGTCCAGGTCCTCTTTGAGCAGCTTCCTGTGATCGGTGAAGACCGCGGGGACGTCGAACTCCTCGGCCAGGGCCAGGGCCCGCTTCTCGTCGACGTCACAGATGCCGACCAGCTCCACCCCGGGGAGTTGCGCGTAGTTGACGACGTGGGCCTGACGGGCGATGCCACCAGCCCCGACCACACCGACTCTCACTTTCTTGGCCATTCCTTCTCGCTGCTCCTTCACTGGTGTCCATCGACGGGCCCGCGGTCACGACAGGGCGGGACCGTCAGGTCTTTTCTTACTATCGACAAGGGGACCGCTCCACCTTCAGCTACTATATCCGCTCCATGAGGTTGCTGTAAATGGGGAAGCGGTCACAGAGGTCGAGGACCTGGGCGGCGACGGCGCGGTGACGGTTTTGGTCGTCGGGGTGACGGAGCACGTCGTCGACCCAGCCGACGATGCGGGTCATCTCGGCCTCCTTCATCCCCCGGGTGGTGACGGCCGGGGTGCCGATGCGGACGCCGCTGGTCTGGGAGGCCGGGCGGGCGTCGAAGGGGATGAGGTTCTTGTTCACGGTCATGCCGGCCCCGTGGAGGATGGTCTCGGCCTGCTTTCCGGTGAGGCCGAGCTCACCCACGTCCAGCAGGAGCAGATGGTTGTCGGTGCCACCTGAGACCACCCGGTGACCCAGCTCGGTGAGCGTCCCGGCCAGGGCCTGGGCGTTGGCCACCACCTGACGCTGGTACTGGGCGAAGCTCGGCTCCAGGGCCTCGCCCAGGGCCACGGCCTTGGCCGCGATGACGTGCATCAGGGGACCGCCCTGGATGCCGGGGAATACCTGGTCGTCCACGGCCTTGGCGTACTGGCTGCGACAGAGGATCATACCCCCGCGCGGCCCCCGCAGGGTCTTGTGGGTGGTGGTGGTGACGAAGTCGGCGTGGGGGACGGGACTGGGGTGCAGCCCCGTCGCCACCAGCCCGGCGATGTGGGCTATGTCGGCCATCAAGGGAATGCCGACCTCTCGGGCGATCTCGGCCATGCGGGCGAAGTCGATGATGCGGGGGTAGGCGCTGGCCCCGGCCACCAGCAGGTCGGGCTTCCGCTGCCCGGCCAGTGAGCGGACCTGGTCGTAGTCGATGCGCTCGGTCTCCCGGTCCACGCCGTAACTGGCGATCCGGTAGAGTCGGCCGCTGAAGTTGGCCTGGTGCCCGTGGGTGAGGTGGCCGCCGTGGGCCAGGTCCATGGCCAGGATGGTGTCGCCGGGCTTGAGCACGGCGAAGTAGACGGCCATGTTGGCCTGGGAGCCGGAGTGGGGCTGAACGTTGACGTGCTCGGCCCCGAAGAGGCTCCGGGCCCGCTCCACGGCCAGCCGCTCGGCCACGTCCACCTCCTGGCAGCCCCCATAGTAGCGCTTGTCGGGGTAGCCTTCGGCGTACTTGTTGGTCAGGACGGAGCCCTGGGCTTCGAGGACGGCGACGGAGGTCAAGTTCTCGCTGGCGATCAGTTCCAGGTTCTGCTGCTGGCGGTGGGTCTCGGAGCAGATGGCCCGGAAGACGTCCGGGTCCTGCTGGCGGAGGTGACTGAGGTTGACCATGGCCTTACAGGCGTACTCGTTGGTGTGACGACAGACACTGGTGAGGTCCATTACCCCTTCCCCTCCGGTTCCTGGTCGGCACTGCCTCTCTCGGCCAGGTCGCCGGGCCTGCCCGGATGCAGCTTGGTTTCGTCCTGCCCGTGGGCCGGTCGAGACAAGCCGGGCTCCTCGGCGTCGGCCCGCCCGCGGGCGGCCTGGCGCAGTTGTTTGTGCAGGTAGGCCTCGACGAACTGCTTCAGGTCGCCGTCCAGAACGGCCTGGACGCTGCTGGTCTCCAGTCCCGTACGGTGGTCCTTGACCAGGCGGTAGGGCTGGAGGACGTAGGAGCGTATCTGGTTCCCCCAGGCGATCTGTCCCTTCTCGTCGTAGGCCTGGGAGCTGGCCGCTTCCCGTTCGGCGACCCTGAGTCGGTAGAGCTTGGCCTTGAGCATCTTCAGGGCGGTGGCCCGGTTGCGGTGCTGACTGCGGTCGCTCTGGCACTGGACCACGATGCCCGTGGGCAGGTGGGTGATGCGCACGGCCGAGTCGGTCTTGTTGACGTGCTGCCCACCTGCGCCCCCGGAGCGGTAGGTGTCGATCCGCAGCTCCTCCGGTCTTA
>CAZIBA010000170.1:0-5680 GCA_964536795.1 uncultured Planctomycetota bacterium
CCGCCTGCCCGTGGACGACAGGCTGCGTCGGCTGCTCGCCCGCAAACTGGAGCGCGGCCGCTCCGCCCGTCAACCGGTGGACCACACCATTGACCTGACCCTTCCGGTCGGTGTGCCTGCACCCGAGTCGCAGGAGACGCTTCCGACGTCCGACGCTGCCAAGCGTGCCGGTCGGTCGGCGGTTCGCCGAAGTGGTGACCCGACGGCCCGTCGGCTCCGTCAGCGCCTCCGCCAGGCGGCCAGGGAGGAGAGAACCCCGGTGACCGAGCCAGCAGAGGGGGAAGGGCCTGGCGTGGACCGACCCTCGCCGTCGACAGCGGAGGAGGTCGGTGGTAGAGTGGTAAGGGCCGGGGACCCATTGGCCGAACGTGCCCGCCGACTGAAGCGTCAACGCAGGAAGACCGAGAAGTCATGAAGCGTGGTGAAGCACTCCTGGAGCGGATCAGCGAAGGGCCCTTTTTCCGGGGGCAGATGGTGCACGTGGAGGAAATCCCGGCCCGGGAGGCCCTCTACGGGGGGAAGGTCGTCTCCGACCCGCGCATTATCCAGGCCCTGTGGGCTCTGGGCATTGACCAGCTCTACCAGCACCAGAGCGAAGCCATCCAGCACATCCACAACGGTGAGAGCGTGGTCATCGTCACGGGGACGGCCAGCGGGAAGACCCTCTGTTACACGGTTCCCACACTGGAGGCCATCCTGGCAAGTCCTAATGCAACCATGCTCTACGTCTATCCGACCAAGGCCCTGGCCCAGGACCAGTTGCGGGGTCTCAGCCAGTTCACCGAAGTGAGTTCCGAGATCGACTTCCTCGCCGGTACCTACGACGGCGACACGCCCCAGAGCGTCCGTCGTCGGCTCCGGGACAAGGGAAACGTCATCCTGACCAATCCCGACATGCTCCACCAGGGCATCCTCCCTCACCACTCCCGCTGGAACCGCTTCTTCGCCAACCTGCGCTACGTCGTCCTGGACGAGGTGCACGCCTACCGGGGGGTCTTCGGCTCCCACGTGGCCAACACCGTTCGTCGCCTTCGCCGCATCTGCCGACACTACGGGTCCCGGCCCCAGTTCATCGCTTCCTCGGCCACCATCGCCAACCCCCAGGAGCACGCCTCCCGCATCTGTGGGACGGAGATGACCCTGGTGAACCGTGACGGCTCGCCTCGAGGGCGCAAGCTCTTCGCCCTCTGGAACCCACCGTTGCTGGAGCGGCGGGGTGGAGGTCCTACCCCCCTGGCCGGTGGTGACCGACGGAGTTCGCTCTGGGAAGCGGTGGAGATTATGACCGCCATGGTCCGGGAGCGGGTGCAGACCATCAGTTTCGTCCGCACCAGACAGGCCTCCGAACTCATCTTTCGGCACTGCCGGGAACTGTTGGAGGGGGTCTCGCATCGGCTGGCCCAGTCCGTCCGCGCCTACCGGGGAGGTTACCTGGCCGAGGACCGGCGCGAGATTGAGCGGCTCCTGGCCAGTGGCGAAATCCTGGGGGTGGCCAGCACCAACGCCCTGGAACTGGGCATCGACATTGGCAGTCTGGACGTCTGCATCATCGTGGGCTACCCGGGCACCATCGCCAGTACCTGGCAGCAGGCGGGTCGCGCCGGTCGGGGCAAAGACGACGCCCTGGTCTTCCTGGTGGGGAGCAACTCGCCCATCGACCAGTACCTGCTGGCCCACCACCAGTACCTCTTCGAGCAGAACCCCGAGCAGGCCGTGGTGGACCCCGACAACCCCCACATCACCATCGGCCACCTGAAGTCGGCCATCTACGAACTGCCCTTGGCCGATGCCGAGGTGGACACCTTCGGGGAGTTCTCCCGGCCCCTGCTGGACATACTCAAGGAGGACGAGGCCGTCACCTGCATTGAAGGCGTCTGGTACTGGGCCCAGAGCGACTACCCGGCCGCCGAGGTCAGCCTGCGCAACATCAGCGGACCCGTCTACACCATCCAGCAGACCTCCCCCTCAGAGCAGGTCATCGGCACCATGGACGAGATCACCGCCCTGAGCCAACTTCACACCCACGCCGTCTACCTGCACGGCGCCGATACCTACTTCGTGGAGCGGCTCGACCTGGAGCAGAACGTCGCCTTCGTCAGCAGGCAGGACCTGGACTACTACACCCAGGCCGTCACCAGTTCGCAGATCAAGATCGACGAGACGGTAGAGGAGCGCACCTGGCGGGGCTGCCGACTGGCCTTCGGCGACGTCTCGGTCACCACCACCACGCCGATGTTCAAGAAGGTGCGCTTCCACTCTCGCGACAGCATCGGCTTCGAGAAACTGGACCTGCCTCCCCAAATCCTGGAGACGGTGGCCTTCTGGCTGGTGCCGCCGGCGGAGTTGATGGCCGAAGTTCAGGCCGCCGGGCTGACGCCGGCCGAGGGCCTCATCGGCATTGCCAACGTGCTGGTGGAAGTGTGCCCGCTCTTCGTGATGTGCGACACCCAGGACATCGGCACCGTCGTGGACGCCAGCAACCTGGGCAGTGACGCCCTCTTCCTGTTCGACCGCTATCCCGGCGGGATGGGCTACGCCGAGCGCTGTGCTGAGAACCTGGAGCCCATCATGCAGGCGGTGGCTGCGGTCCTCAGGGAGTGTGGGTGCGAGGTGGGCTGCCCGTCCTGCGTGGGGGCTCCGGTGCCGGCCTTTGCCCTCAGTGACATCGACAGTGGCACCCGCGGCCGCATCCCCAACAAGGAGGCCGCCCGGCTCATTATGGAAGGACTCCACCGGGGCGACTGAGGGTCCTGCCGCTGGGGGCGCTCCACGCCCCCCACCTCGCCAGGGAATGTGCAAGTGACCCTGGTCGAAGGGAGAGGTGGCTTGAGCACGTGATGGGTTGAGCAGGGGACCGGTCGTACGATCTCCCCTGTTCCACTGCTCTACCAACCTTCACCCGAGGCGAAGGTTGGTGGGCGAGGCGGGAATCGAACCCGCACGGCCCCGAAGGGCCACGGGATTTTAAGTCCCGTGCGTCTGCCTGTTCCGCCACTCGCCCCCAAGAGTGAATTCTTGAACTCCGAAGGCCCCATGTCAAGGACCAAGGGGACTGAGCTCTTCTCGGTTCTGGGAGAGGCCTGGGGCCAGCCGCCGGGGCGGGGGGCCTGCGCTGCGGGAAGGGCGGTCGGGAAGGCGTTTGAGGTGGGGCCCGGCGGACGCTATCATGGCCCGCGTGGCGGTGGAGTGGGTGAACTTGGCAGAGGTGGAGCGTCCGGTGAGGAACGTGTGGGGTGCAGGTGGGGTGCTCGTCTTTCTCTGTGCACTTGTGGCCACGAGTTGGGCGGTCCCCGAGATCGACTCGGTCTCGGGCGAGTGGAGCCAGGGAGGGACGGTCACCATCTCGGGGTCGGGCCTGGGGACGAAGACGACGCCGGGCCCCGTCAAGTGGGACGACTTCGAAGGGGGGTCGGAGGGCGAGCCGCTCCAGGGCTGGCAGTTCTGGAAGGACAACGAGGTCCAGCCCTGCTACAGCACTCAGGTCACCCGACCGGGGAGCCGACAGTCTGCGCTCTGCGCCTACCGGGGCAAGCACTACCGCAACTGCACCTTCTTCTCCCGCACCCTGGGGCCCACCCAGCAGCGGGTCTACTTGAGCGGCTACTACTTCTACCGTCACGTGGGTGGCGCCCAGTCCCGAAACATCAAGCTCTGGTCTGTGGGCGATTGGCCCATGACGAGCAGCCAGGCCGAGATAGCCATCGTCCAGACGGAGCTCCGCAGCACCACGCCGGCCGAGGGGGGGAGCAGGGCCGTGGTGGCCTACGCCGTGGGCGGCCGGGGCGGCCAGGAGAAGTGGACGAGCGCTACGCCCGACACCTGGGTCCGCTTCGAGGTGCACGCTGTGCTGGGCGACGTCGACCAGACCAACGGCACCGTCCAGGTCTGGCGGACACCGGCTGGCAGGCCGACCGAAGTGCTCCTGGACGCCTGCGAGGTGGTCAACCGGAGGAAAAAGGGCACCTTCCTCTACCAGTCCTTCTCCCTCTTCTGCGCCCGCAATCTGGAGATAGGCGGTGTCTGGAGGGACGTCGAACGGGACTACGAGGTCTACTACGACGACATCTACATCGACGCCACACCGGCGCGGGTCGAGCTGGGGAACGCGCCCACCTGGGCCGAATGTACCCTCCGGGAGGTCCAACTCGCCTCGGCCTGGTCCGAGACAGCGGTGACCTTCAGCCTTCACCGGGGAGCGCTGCCCGAGGGGCCGGCCTACCTCTACGTGGTCGATGACGATGGGGTGACCAACGCTCGAGGCTTTCCCGTGTCGCTCGGCGTCGAACGGTTGGCGGAAGCGGACCCCGAGTGACCTCCTTCCCCCCGTCCGGGGGGCCCGTCGGTCGCGCTACTTCCGGTTCCCGACGAGCACCCGTTTCACCGCCCGGGCGACGTCGTGCACGTCCTCCCCGGTCATGGCCGGGAAGAGTGGCAGGCTGACCACCGAGCGGCCGGCGCGGGACGCCTCGGGGAAGTCCTGCGGCTGCAGGCCGTACCTTTCGCGGTAGTAGGTCAGTTCGTGGACGGCCGGGAAGTGGACCCCTGTGGCGATGTTGAGTGCCCGCAGTTCCGCCCTGAACGTTGCCCGGTCGATGGTCGCTTGCTCAGGCCTCAGCCGAACCACGAACAGGTGCCAGGCGTGCACGACACCCTCGGGCGGTCGGGCCGGGAGCTGAAGCTCCTCGACGTCTGCCAACATCTCGAAGTAGAGCTCGGCCAGCTCGGCGCGCTTCCGGTTCATCTCCTCCAGTCGGCCCAGTTGCACCAGGCCGACGGCCGCCTGGATGTCGGTCATGTTGTACTTGTACCCGAGGTGGGGCACGTCGTAGGGGAGGGGTGTGGCGCGGTCACCGTCGGCCCTGGTGATGCCGTGGAAGCGGAAGGTGCGCGCCCGCTTGGCCCACTCCTCGCCGTCGGTGGTGAGCATTCCGCCCTCTCCGCTGGTGACGTTCTTGATGGGGTGGAAGCTGAAGACGGTCACGTCGGCCAGGGAGCCCACGGGCCGGCCGCGGCGGCGAGCCCCCAGGGCGTGGGCGGCATCCTCGATGACGGGGAGGTTGTGGTGGGTGGCGATGCCGTGGATGGCGTCCACCTCGACCGGCAGCCCGGCGAAGTGGACGGGGACGATGGCTGCGGTCCGAGCGCTGAGCGCAGCCTCGACGGCCTGCGGCGAGAGGTTGAGGGTGACCGGGTCGACGTCGGCAAAGACCGGGCGGGCGCCGACGGCCTCGACCATGTTCACCGTGGCCACGAAGGTGAGGGGCGTGGTTATCACCTCGTCGCCCGGCCCCAGTCCCAGAGCAGCGTAGGCAGCGTGCAGCGCCCCCGTGCCCGAGGTCGTGGCCACAGCGTGAGCGGCCCCCACGGACCGGGCGAGCTCGGCCTCGAACTCCTCGACCCGGGGCCCGGTGGCCAGCCAGCCGGACCGCAGGACCTCGGCCACCGCCTCCACCTCGGCCTCGGTGATGTCCGGCCGGGCAAAGGGAAGGAGCTCACTTCGACGCCCGGGCGTCTTCGGCATTCCTGCACCCCTTTCCGGACAGGCCGTCCAGCCTGACGTGTTCGCCGTTCCGGCCAACGGTGAGTCTATGCCTCGGCGGTGTCCCCCGTCAAGCCGGCGGGCCTCTGGGTCATCCCCAGTTTTGGGGTGTTCTGGGTGGCAGACCTTGAGCTTGCTCAA
>CAZIBA010000171.1:0-5675 GCA_964536795.1 uncultured Planctomycetota bacterium
CACTCGAACTTGCAGGGCGCGGCCAGGTGAGGGTTCTTGATGCGCATGTGCCCGGGATGGATGGTCAGCTCGGAGGCCGGTGTGATCTGCTCAACCAGCTTGTCCCGGACCTCGCCCAACCCCTCGTAGCCCATCTCTTCGAGGTAGGCCTTCAGGCCCTTGACCAGGTCGGGCAGGAACTCGTAGCCCATGAGCAGCGTGGCCGTGCTCATACCGAAGAGGTCGGCGCCGGCCATGGCGAACTGGACCACGTCCTCGTAGGTGGAGATGCCCCCGGTGGCCGTGATGACCGGTTCCGGGCCGGCGAGTTTGCGGGTCTCGTAGACGCAGCGCAGCGCCCAGGGTCGAAGCCAGGGCCCACAGAGACAGGACACACTGGGCTCGTCCTGAAGGTGGTAGGGCGTCAGCTCGGGCTTGCGGATGTCAATGGGAGGGATGCCCAGGAGGTTGGCGTTGGTGCCGCCGGCATCGGCGCCGGCGTCGAAGCAGGCTTTGAGGATACGAGCCAGGTTGCCCCCCTCCGGGGTGCACTTGACGAAGACGGGCACGGAAACGTTCTTCTTGAGCGCTTCCACGATAGCCACCACTGCGGCCTCATCCTGTCCCAGGCTAGCGCCCGTGTGAGGACCCTCCTTGTCAGCCTGGCCGCTCACCTCCACGTTGAAGGACATGTTGGGACAGCACATGTTCAGCTCGATGACGTGGACGCCCGCGTCCTCAAAGCGCCTGCCCATATCCACCCAGCCCTGGATGCCCTTGTCACCGACGTAGGTGATGTTGGCAAAGAGGACGAGCTTCTTTGTCTCCTTGCGCGCCTGGCGGACCAGCTCCAGCCCCTCCTCCACGTCCAGGCGCTTCTCGGCCGAGAAGCAGAGAATGCCTTCCTCGGCGAAGTAGGCGTAGCGAGGTTCGGGGTTGATGTAGGGCGCCGGGTCGAAGGTAAGCTTCAGACTGGCACCCCCCCAGCCCCACTCCTCGGCCTTGACCAACTGCTCGACGCTCTTGGAGGTCGGGCCGCTGGAAATGTAGAAGGGGTTGCGGAAGCGTACCCCAGCCACCTCGATGGGCAGGAGGATGTCGTCTTCGACGAAGTCTATGGTCTTGGGCATCTGCCTCATCCTTTCAACGTCACAACCTGACCGGTCCGGGCCGACTCGTAGATGGCCAGGACGGTCTCCAGGCACCTGAGCCCGTCCTCACCCCGCACTCCGGCCCTGGGCGCCTCGCCCAGACGCACACAATCCACGAAGTGGGCGATCTCGTCGGGGTAGCCCAGGTTCCGCATCTCGTCCACTGCCGGTCGGGTCCAGCCCTTGGTGGTGTCGGCCTTCTCGACGGCATAGGTGAAGCCCGGTCGGCTGTAGACCCTGAGCGGGGAGCCGAACGTGAGGTCCACCTTGATGACACCCTCGGCGCCGTACACCTCCACGGCGTCGTCCATCCCACCCACGGTGACGTAGTTCCCCTCCACCAGGGCCCGGGCACCCCCGGCAAAGGCAAGCAGGCCAACGGCCCAGTCCTCTCCCGTGTACTCCTTGTGAACCAGGTTCGCAGCTTCTCCACCGCTGACTGAGCCCACCACCTCCGTCACCTCGCCCAGCAGGGCCAGGACCAAGCCGACCGGGTGGATGCCCAGGTGGATCATGGCCCCACCCCCGCAGTACTCCTTCCGCTGGGCGTAGATGGAGTGCGAGCCGTTGTGGGTCTCCTTGGCCTTGACGTAGCAGACCTCCCCGACCGCTCCTTCCTCGATCAGCTCCCGAGTCCGGACCAGCGCCGGGGCAAAGACCCAGTCCTCGGCGTACATCAGCGTGCGGCCGGCGACCCGGGCGGCCTCGATCATGGCCCGGCCGTCCTCGGCGGTGGTGGCCAGAGGCTTCTCGCAAACGACGTGTTTCCCCGCCTTCAGCGCCTCGGTGACCAACTCCTTGTGGGTGAAGTTGGGGGTGCAGATGCTGACCATCTGGACGTCGTCACGGCCCAGCAACTCGTCCAACGTGCTGCAGGCGTTGGGAATCTGGTGCTGGTCGCAGAACTCCCCCAGTCGCTCGGGAACCATGTCGTGGGCGGCCACGATCTCTGCGTGAGGGCAGCGGCCGTAGGCGTCCGCGTGCAGGCCACCGGCGAAGGCCGAACCCACGATTCCCACTCCTACCGTTTCCATGATGCTCCTCTCGATGGAACAAGCTTACCGCGCTGGTAACCGACGAAGGAGTGCCCTCGCTCCCCTCCGCTCACATACTACCCCCCCGACCCGGCCAGCGTCAACGGTTGCCGGCAGTCAAGGCTCGCAGCCGGCCGGCCTTTCTGGTAGCATTTGAGTCTTGAACTGTGCGTCTCAGGCTGCAGGAGAGACCCCCGTCCGCTTGCCGGAGAGGAGACGGTGTGCCCGACGTCGTCTTGGTCCACCCCATCGCCGACCCCTACGCCACCGGCGCGCCGAGGCTGCCGTTGGGTGTCCTCTCGGTGGCCGGGGCGCTGGTGGACGCCGGCTACGACGTGCAGGTCATCGACATGCAGGTGGACGCTGACTGGCCGGACACCCTGGAGCGCGCTCTGGCCACCCCTCCCCTCTCGGTGGGCATCAGTGCCATGACCGGCTCCCAGATAGGCTACGGTCTGGAGGCTGCCGGGCTGGTCCGGCGGGCCTCCTCGGTACCCATCACCTGGGGAGGTGTGCACCCGTCGCTTCTCCCCGTGGAGACCGTCTCCGACCCCCTGGTCGATATCGTCGTGGTGGGCGAGGGTGAGGAGACCTTCCTCGAGGTCATACGTCGCCTGGAGGCGCGGAGGTCCCTGGAAGGGGTGGCCGGCGTCTGCTACCTGGACGGGGGCAGACCCACACTCAACCCGCCCCGCCCCTTCATCGACCTGGACCGTCATCCGGTCCCCTACCACTTGGTTGACGCCGAACGGTACATCACCGCCGACGACGCCAGCGAACGGACCCTGGAGCTGCCCACCAGCCGGGGCTGCCCGCACCGCTGCGCCTTCTGCTACAACCTCCAGTTCGCCCAGCGCAAGTGGCGGACCATGAGTGTGCCCGTCATCCTGGACCGCATCGCCGAGGTCGTCGGACGCTACCAGTTGAAAGGCATCAACTTCCGGGAAGACAACTTCTTCACGGACAGGAGACGGGTGGAGGCCATCTGTCGGGGCCTGATCGACCGGGGCATTTCCATCGGCTGGCAGGGCGACTGCCGGTGCGACTACTTCGCCGGCTACGACCACGACTTCCTCAGGCTGCTGTGGGAGAGTGGGTTGCGGGCCCTCACCTTCGGGGCCGAAAGCGGTGCCCAGCGGACACTGGACTGCATCCAGAAGGACATCACGGTCGACGACACCCTCACCACCGCCCGTCGGGCCACCGAACTGGGCCTGACCACCAACTTCCACTTCATGACCGGTTTCCCCGACGAGACCCCTGAGGACGTCTTCGCCACCTACCGGCTCATCCACGAGCTGCTCCGTGGCGACCCCCGACGGAACATCTACGGCCCCTCCAACTACACCCCCTACCCCGGTACGCCCCTCTACCAGCAGAGCCTGGAGGCGGGCTTCCAGGCACCGGGGTCGCTGGCCGGCTGGGCCCGGTTCCATTTCGAAGAAGTGAACCTGCCCTGGATCAGTCCGGGCCGGGCCCGCTTCCAGGAATCCGTCTCCTTCGTCATCGCCCGGGCCTCTCCAGCCCTCGGCCGCTTCTACTGGCGCTGGTTCGCGCTGCGCTTGCAGGTCCTGGTGCACACGGGCCGGCTGGGCCCGCTGCCGGAGCAGCGCCTGCTGGGCGTAGCCAAGGAGGTCCGCCGCTGGTGGCGCCGGGGGAGCCCCCGTGCCTGGGGGGCGCCCTGAGCCGGCATTTTTCCCTTGGCAGGGGGTATGGGCCGGCGTAGACTTAATGGAATTGGCACACGATGGTCCCGCCTGTATGCGACCGTTTCACGAGGTTAGGAAATGCAGATTCTGGAACTGCTCCGTGAGGAGCACGTAAGGATTGGGCTGGAAAGCGACCAGAAGGAATCGGCCATCGCCGAGGTGCTGGAGTTGCTGGTGGCCTCGGGTGACGTGCCCGACCGCGACGGCGCCTACGACTCCCTGCTGGAACGAGAGGACAAGGGCACTACGGGTATCGGCCAGAGCGTGGGTGTCCCCCACGCCAAGCACGAGAGCATCACCCACCTGTGTATGGCTCTCGGCGTCTCCCGGAACGGTGTGGAGTTCGACGCCATCGACGGGGCCCCGGTCCACGTCATCTTCCTCATTATGGCCGAGCCCAACAACCCCGGCCCCCACGTGCAGTGCCTGGCCCAGGTTGCCCGGTTGTGTCAGACACCGGGCTTTCTCCGGCGACTGCAAGCGGCCGGCTCGACCCGGGAAGCTCTCGACCTTATCCTGGAGTTCGAGGAGTCGGAAGAATAGGCGGGACAGAGGGTCCGCAGGCGACTGTCCGGGACCAGCCCAGCCCGTGAACCAACCGTCTCGGTTCCGCTTCCCGCAAGGGGACGTGCGCCATGCGCGAAGTCATCGAGAAGATGCTGGAGATCGAACGCCGGGCCCGTCGCATCGTCGCCAAGGCCGAGGCCCGGTCCCTGCAGTTGACCGATGAGGCCCGCCAGCAGGCCCGTCAGGTCGCTGAGGCCGCCCGTCAGGAGGCCCTGGTTCAGGTCGAGCCACTGGTCCAGGAAGCCCTGGCCCAGGCCGAGAAGACCAAGCAGGCCCGCCTGGCCGAAGTCGGCGAGAGCTTCCAGGCCCAGCGGGACCACTGCATCGAGCGCGCGTCCGAGGTCGCATCCAAGCTGCTTCCCATCCTCCTGGGGACCACTTCCGAACTCGAGACCCCGGACCCCGGCCCACCTCCAGCGGACCCGTCTCCTGCAACGGACGCCTCACCATGACCACCAAGACCGTCGTCGACCTGGACTACATCCTGGCCAAGGTGCGGGCCATGCGCAGCGTCCTCTACGAGGGCGACCGGCTGACCGGCCTGAGCCGCAGCCGCTCCGTTCCCGAGCTGGCTCGGACGCTGGGCTTCGGCGACGTCGCCCTCGGCCACTTGCAGCTTGAGGCCGTGCTGACGGCCCGTCACCTGAGCGACCTTCTCAAGATCGACCGACTCCTCGAAGGCCCTCGTGGGCAGCTCTTCGACTGGTTCCTGGTGCGTTACCAGATGGAGAACGTCAAGGTCGCGCTCCGGTTCTGGACCGCCGGCGAGCCGGTGAGCCAACTGACCCGGCACCTGGTGGAGGTGCCGGGTGTGCCCCCCCTCCCCCTGGAGGAGCTGGCCGAGGCCCGTGACCTGGAGGCCTTCGTCAGCCGACTGCCCGAGAAGGTGCTGGCCCGCGGGCTTCTCAGAGGCCTGGACTACTGGCGAAGCGAAGGCCGCACCTTCCTCGCCGAAGCCGGTATGGACGCTGCCTACTTCGAGGAGCTCGTCCGTCGACAACAGGCCCTCCCCCGCACCGACCGCCACACCACCGACGTGGTCGTAGGGGCCGATCTGGACGTCTACAACCTCCTCCTGGTGACCCGGGCCCAGCTCAACTACCAGTTCCACCTGGAGGACGTGGCCGAGTTCGTCGTGGCAGGCGGTCACTTCGGCCGTGGCCAACTGCTTCAGGCACACGGGGGGACTCTGGGCGAGATACTGCAGCCGCTGCGGACCCTGGAGGTGCTTCACC
>CAZIBA010000172.1:0-5020 GCA_964536795.1 uncultured Planctomycetota bacterium
GCCCGGCCTGGGGAGAATGACTTCCGGGCGGGACAAGACCCGCCCGGGCACACACCCTCCGGCGAGAGCTTCGAGGTGAGCGAAGAGGACGTTCTCGAAGCGTGCCGGCAGGCCGGGCGGCATCTGGCTGCGTACCGGCGAGTCCCGGCAGAGGTGGGGTTGAAGGGACGGCTGGTTCGGCCGGCGGCCCTGCTCCGGTTGGCGGCCAAGCGTCTGACGGGGGTAGGGGACCTCCGCGCTGAGCCGGCGCCCCTCTACCCCGAGGGTTTCGACGACGTGCTTTCACAGTGGGACAACTTAGGGCACGAGCTCATCGGTTTCTTCCCTGACCGGGGCCGGGACACCAAGAGGATGAAACAGGCCGTCAAGCTCCAGTACTGGAGCTACAAGCCTGCCACGGACGGGGGATGAAAACGCAGAGACGCCGAAGAGAAGAAGAGAATCCTGAACTGCAAAGGGCGCCAAAGACGCAACGGAAGCCCTGAACCACAGAGACACAGCTTGCCAGCCGAAGGCGGGAGGAGCCAGAGAGAGATACAAAAGCCAAGAGGGTAAGAAGGCATACGGCGGCCTTGGGTGGCACACCTTGGCCGTGCCAAGGTGTGCGCGAAGCGTGGGAAAGAGAAGGGAATGGACTTCGGTGGCGGAAGATCGATTCAGGCGGAGAAGGTACGACCTGGAAGGACACCTGCATTTCGTGACCTTCTCCTGCTACGGCCGCCGGAAGCTGCTGAATCAGGACGCGGCCAAGCGCATTGTGACGGCGGAGCTGGAGAGGGCGTGCAAGCGCTCCGGCGCTTCCTGCGTAGGGTTCGTGGTAATGCCTGAGCATGTGCACGCCATCGTGGGGTTCCAGGAGGCGGGGCAGCTGAGCGTGTTCATGCAGGAATGGAAGCGGCTCGGGGCGCTGCGTATTGGGCAGCTTCTTCGCTCCCAGCAGAACCAAGTGCTTGGGTTCCTTAGGGACAGGAAGGGGCGGAGCCATATCTGGCAGCGGAAGTATTATGACTTGCTGTTGTTCAGCGAGGAGAAGGTGTTGGGGAAGCTTCGCTACATGCACGGTAACCCCGTGTCACGGGCGCTTGTGGACGCTCCCAGTGAGTGGGTCTGGAGCAGTGCGAGGTGGTACGAGCGTGGGGAGAGAGTTGGGGTCGAACTGGCCCGGTGGGATACCCCGGAGGTTTCCGGTGCTGAGCACACACCTTGAGCGGACCTCAAGGTGTGCCACCCAGGGACGGTTTCTTCCCTGACCGGGGCCGGGACACCAAGAGGATGAAACAGGCCGTCAAGCTCCAGTACTGGAGCTACAAGCCTGCCGTCCTTGTCCATGCGGATCCGTAGGAGCTGATGAGGCCCTCTTGTGACCGGTGGTCAACGGAGCCGCTGGAGGGTAGGAGTGGCCTGAGCTTGCCTGTCCCGAGCTTGTCGAGGTGGTCGAAGGCCACTGCGGCGAATGCCCCCGGGCCCGCAGGGGCGGGTGACTCGCCTGACTTCACGGGAGAAGCACGGTGACCAAGACCCTGGCCGTGAGCGTATTGGCAGCAGCCATACTGACTTCGGACGCCCACACTGCCCAGGGTGTCTTTTTCCGGGAGTACTGGGGCGAGTGGGACGAACGCATCAGCAACCACCCCGGTCGGCTCCGGGTCAACGACACGGAGATCACACTGCACCCGAGCTACGGCCGGCGATCGGAGGGGAAAGCCAACGGCCTCATGCTCCTCACGGTGCCTGAGGACATCTTTACGCTGGAGCGGGCTGAGCTCTACCTGGAGCTGTGGGGTGGCCATCCGGGGACGGCGCGGAAGCGTTTCATCCTGAACGGCAAGGGCACCTACAGCCTTCCTGAAGTGGGCACGGAGAGGAAACACTGCACCTACTCCTATCCCGTCATTCCGTTGGAGCGTGTCCATCTGGTGAGCGGGGTGAACGCTTTCCAGTTCGCCTGTGACCGTGGGGAGACCTTCTGGGGTCACTTCATCATCGACAACGCCTGTGTTCGGGCCCACCTCCAGGCCGACCACCCCGACCTCGTGGCTGCCGGCCTGGACGCCTTCTCCGCCCACATCGGCACACCTGCTGAGGGGGCCGCTATCGGCGATGCGTGTCGGGTGGCCCTGGAGTACCCGGAGGAGCTGGCGGGCGGCATCGTGTCCGTTGACTACTTTGCCCGGTACACCGGCTTCGACGACGACGGTGATGGTGAGGATGCGGGCTGGCACGGCTTCACCCAGAAGAGGGAGCCCCGGGAGCACCTGGGGAGCGCCACCGGCCCGCCTTTTGCTGTGACCTGGGACACCTCCATGATCCCCACGCAGGGCGGTCCCATGGGCCTCCGCGCAGTAGTCCACCTGCGGGACGGTTTCCAGTACGCGACGCCCGTCGTCGATGGACTGACGTTCGCCGAGCGGCGTCGGCCGGTGGTGCTCTTTCGGGCGTCGGAGCTTCCGGCCCCCTTCTGGTCCCGGGCTTCGAGGGAACGGACTGCGACCGTCGATTTGCCTGAGGACCTCTCGGCCGTGGAGCGCGCCGAGCTGTACGTGAAGGTCTGGGATGGCGGGGAGGGCAACGTCCAGGAGCCCTTCACACTTAACGGCCATCCCTACGGGGTCACTTCGGGCCGGGCCAGCCATGACGTGGTGTTCACCAAAGTGGAGGTGAAAGGAGACCACCTCAAGCCCGGCGCCAACGAGTTTCGGCTGCTGTCGGACACCCAACACCACGGGGTCGAGGTGCTGCTTCCCGGGCCCTGCCTCATCCTCCGGTTTGAGCAATGACGGGGAAGTGACGCTGTGTTTGAGCCAGAGACCAAAGTGGAAATTGACGGGACCTGGTTCCTCATCAACGGTGAACCTACCTACGCCGGCCGACCCAAGGTCGAGGGGCTTCTGTACAACGTCCGCACGGTGAACGCTACCTTCGACGACACCGACGGTGGCCCGGCCACTTTCGGCTTGCCCGTCGGGCCTTCCGGAGACGAGGTCTTCTCGGGCAGGCAGGGGGGACAGTCGAGACCCGTACGGGGTGACACGGCGATGTGGGACGATCCCGGTACCCACCCCGAGAACGACTTCGCCGGTTATGGCCCGTGGAAGTCGCCTGAGTCGGCTGAGGCCAACACCAGGCGCTACATCGCCGGGCTGCCCGAATACCGGGCGCATGGCGTCCTGATGGTCAACCTGAACGTCCAGGGCGGGCATCCCCTTCACGGTCGGACGGACGTTCCCGACTGGCAGGGGAGCGCCCAGGACGGCCCCACGGGGATGCGAAGCATCCTTCATAACAGTGGCTTTCGCTCCGACGGCTCCCTCGAGCCGCTCTACTTCGAGCGCATCGCATCCGTCATCGAAGCCTGCGACGAGCTCGGTATGGTCGTGAACCTGCAGCTCTTCTACTTCGGCCAGGACACGGTGTTCACCGAGGAGGCCGGCGTCCTGGTCGCCTGCGACAACACGGTGGTCTGGCTGGCCGATAAGGGCTACGCCAACGTCACCGTCGAGATCGCCAACGAGGTGATGAAGGGCCACTACCACCACAAGGTCCTCAAGCCCGCCCGGGTCCACGAACTCATTGAGCGGCTCAGGAGCCGGGCCAGGGAAAGGGACTACCCGCTCTACGTGAGTACGTCGGAGGCTGCGCTCCTGTCCGAAGGCCAGTGGAGCATCGACGATATCGACCGGACCTTTTCGGTCTCCGACTTGGTGTTTCTGCACGGCAACGCCGTGGACGAGGTACAGGCCAAGGTGGAACTCATCCGTGGGCGACCCTGGTATCGGGAGCGGCCCGTGCCCATCGTCTTCAACGAGACGGGTGGCGGTTTGCCCGTCTTCCGGGCACTCTTAGCGGCCGGGATCTCCTTCGGCCTGCACAGCCGTATCTTCCAGACCATGTGGCCGCCCAAGTGGGGCGTCTGGGACAACGAAACCAAATGGTTCTTCGAAGTGGTGAAGGAGGTTACAGCGGGCGGACAAGGGGCTTAAGCCCCTTGCCTTGCGATCGGAGCTACTGCCCGTTCCATACGAACCCGTAGTTACGGGCCGAGCAAAGGGGGATGCCCAGTGAAAAACTGTGGTCCTGTGCTCTGTCTTCATGGCCTGGTTCTGGTGTTCGTGGCCTCGGCCTCTCTGAGCTGGGCGGCTGAGAACCTGGTCAGAAACGCGTCTTTTGAGGACGGAGCAGAGCACTGGCAGCTGCCTGAGGGGTACCAGGTGGTATCCGACCAGTCGGCGTCGGGCGAGGGGTCTCTTTACTGTCGCCGAACCGACCCGCAGGTGTACCGGCTGGCAAGTCAGGACGTGCCCTTCGAGCCGGGCGGCGTCTACTCGTTCCGGTGCAAGGTGCGGACGCGGGGGATTGTGGGGGAGGGCAGCGACGTCAGCGCAACCATCTGTGTCGAGTGGTCGGGGGAAGATGGCTGGATTGGAGGCGCCTACGTGGAAGGGCTGCGGGGTGACACTGACTGGATGGAGCTTCAGGGCCGGACCAGCGCCGTCCCACCCCAGGCCACGCGCATGCACGTGACCGTGTACCTGCGTCGGCGTACGACCGGTGAAGCCTGGTTCGACGATGTCGTGGTGGAGCCCTACCGCCCTCCCGCCTTTCGCGCCCGCATCATCTACCCGCCCTACCGCGGCACGTTTCTGCCGGGGTACGGCGACCGGGGGACGTTCGCAGTGGAGTTGGCGCCCTGGGTCAAGGAGTCGGCCGATGAGTTCGTCCTCGAGTTGGTCCAGCCCAACGGGCCGCGAGGTCCCGTGTCCGTCGCCGAGGAGCTCTCTCGTACGCGCGCAGGTCCTTTGACCTTCGTATTCCCCCGGCCGGAAGCCGACGGTCCGTATTCCATCGACATTGTGCTTCAGCGGGGAGGGGAATTGGTCCAGCGGGCGACGCTCGAAGGCCGGGTCGCCCCGGTCGTGCCCAAGGTCCATGCGGACGAGCAGGGCCGCCTGGCGGTCGGGGGCGAGCCCTTCTTCCCCCTGGGGCTCTACGCCGGCGCCATCGACGTGGCCGACGATGTCGT
>CAZIBA010000172.1:5030-5661 GCA_964536795.1 uncultured Planctomycetota bacterium
GGACCCCCTTCAACTGCCTGATGCCCTACGGCTCCTCGGGCGCCGACCCCGAGCGGATGCGCGGATACCTGGACGCTGCTCACGGAGCAGGTGTGAGGATTCTCTACTCCCTCAAGGACCACTACCCGGGCACCCGCTACTTCAAGGAGCGCGTCGGCCCCTGGGCCGGCGGCGACGAAGCGGTAGAGGGCATGGTCACGGCATTCCGCGACCACCCGGCCGTCCTGGGCTGGTACCTGAACGACGAGCGTCCCCCCTGGATGCACGCCGAGCTTGCCGCCCGGTACGACCAGGTGCGCGCCCTGGACCCGGCGCACCCCACCTGGAGCGTGCTCTACCAGGTTGACGCCATGGGCGAGTACGTGGACACCTGCGACCTGCTGGGCTCGGACCCCTACCCGCTTCCCGACCGACCGTTGACCATGGTCACGGAGTGGACTCAGAAGACGGTTCGGGCCGCACCCGAGCGGCCCGTCCTCATGGTCCCTCAGCTCCACGACAAGAGCCTGTACTACGGTGGCGACCCCCGGCCCCCCACCGCGCAGGAGGCCCGGCTGATGGCCTACGTGGCCCTCATCGAGGGCGCCGACGGCCTCATCCCCGGCGCCGGTCAGATGCCTCGCACCATCGG
>CAZIBA010000173.1:0-5658 GCA_964536795.1 uncultured Planctomycetota bacterium
CACAACCTCAAGATGATGCTCAGCAACGAGCGCAGTGCCAAAGGCAGGTATTACATCATCTCGGGGAACTGAGGGGTGCCCTTACCGCTTGGCGCTCCTCCGCTTGCGGGGTTTGTCGCCCAGGAGTTTTTTTCGGCGGAGGATGTGGTGGTAGTGCTGGGCGAAGCGGTGGGCTTCGTCGCGGACGAACTGGAGGAGCTTGAGCCCGGGCGCCGTTCGGGCGAGCTTGAGCTCCCTGGGCTCCCGAACGCTGTGGATGATCTCCTCCTGCTTGGCCAGTGAGAGGAGCAGCGGCACCTCGGCGTTCAGTTCCTCGGCCGCCTTCTGGGCGGCGTGCAGTTGACCCGGGCCGCCATCAATGAGCAGGATGTCGGGGGGCACGCCTCCCTCCTCCTTCAACCGGCGGAGCCGACGGCTCACCACCTCGTGGATCATGGCCAGGTCGTCCTGCCCTTTGACCGTCTTGATGCGGTATCGGCGGTAGCCCGACTTGAAGGGCTGGCCGTCGACGAAGGAGACGAGTGAGCCCACGGCCTCATCGGGCCCCAGGTTGGAGATGTCGATTCCCTCGATGGTCCTTAGCTGCTTATCGACCTCGAAGATGTCCTCGAGCTGCTGAAGTCCCCGCCGGGGGTCGACCTCCAGCACCTCGGGTACGGGGAAGATGCCTGTGAGGTCGCGCTTGGCCAGGGCCTCCAGGGCCTCGACCTGGTCGCGGTACTTGCCCGCGTCCTCGAAGCGAAGCTCTTTGGACGCCTGCGCCATCTTCCTCTTGAGGCCGCGGATGAGGGTCTGCTGCTTGCCGTCGAGGAAGCGGACCAGCGCGCGGACGTTCTCCCGGTACTCCTCTTTGGAGACGAGGCCGCCACAGGGGGCCGAGCACGCCTTCAGGTGGTAGTAGAGGCAGGGGCGGCGGAAGCGGAGCTTGGGGTCGTCGGCTTTGATGTCCAGGGGACAGTCGCAGAACTTGAAGATTCGGCGGATGATGGTGAGGGCCTGGCGGAGGCCGTAGACGTCGGTGAAGGGACCGTAGTTCCGGTTCTTCTTGCTGGGGTTCCGGGTGACGCGGACCCGGGGGAAGTCCTCGCGACGGGTGATTTCCAGGTAGGGGTAGCTCTTGTCGTCCTTCAGGCGGAGGTTGTAGCGGGGTTGGGTGTCCTTGACGAGCCTGGCTTCGGCCAAGAGAGCTTCCACCTCGCTGGCCGTCTCCAGGCACTCGATGTCCTCGACCTCCTCGAGCATCAGGTCGCGCTTGGGGTCGGAAGGGTTAGCGGGCTGGAAGTAGCTCAGTACACGGTCACGCAGCGACTTGGCCTTGCCCACGTAGATGACCCGGCCCCGGGCGTCCTTCATCAGGTAGACGCCAGGCCCGCGCGGGAAGTCGGCCACCTTCTTCTTGAGAGAGTCCTGCATAGCCACATCTCTCCTCCACCGTCCATCTTACGCCTGATGAGGCCCCGAGGTCAACGGCAGCGGGCTTGCGGGCGGGTCCGAGGGGCGGTAGACTGGGTTTCTTTGTGGTGTCTCGGCCAACGGACTGCGCAGGTGGCACCGCCACTGTCGGCTTGCCCCTCGGGTGAGTCCGGAGAGAAGGCTCTCTCGGGCAGGTCCACCGGCCGGCGGATACACCCGAGACAAGCGAAGCTTGCTGGAAGGGCGGTCCCATCAAGGTCTGGCTGCACAAGTACTGGTTCTACCTGGGCATGGGTGGGGTGCTCGTCCTGGGCTACGTGTGGGTGGAGTCCGGCCTCTGGCTGGGTGAGCGCAACAAATGGCTGGTGGCCGGTTTGATGTTCCTGATGGGGTTGGGACTGCATCCCCGTGGGATTCTTGTGCAGTTGCAGAACGCCCGGGCCTTAGGGCTTTTCCTGCTGGTAAGTTACGGTCTCGCACCACTGGTGGCCTATGGTGTGGCCTGGCTCTTCTTCCGGGAGCAGCAGCCCCTGATGAGCGGCCTCATCATCATGGGGGCCACGGCGACGACTCTCTCCTCTTCGATCGTCTGGACCCGGTTGGCAGGCGGCAACGACGCCCTGGCCTTGGTTATGAGCATCCTGGGGAATTCACTTCAGGCCCTGGCGACGCCGGTGTGGCTGGCCCTGCTGTTGGGGGCAGAGGTGGACCTTCCCGTGGGCGAGATGATGTACGTCCTCTTCCAGATCGTGGTCCTCCCCATGCTTGCCAGTCAGGTGATAGTGGGTGTGCTGGGGGAGCGAGCCCTTCGCACCAAGCCGGTCACGGGTGTGCTGGCGCGCCTGCTGGTGTTGGCGGTCATTTGGGTGGCGGCGTCCAAGGCCGCCGACCATCTCGTCACCGTCGAGGCCCTGACCAGCTCACTGGCCGTTGTCGGTGTGCACATCGTCCTCCTGGCGGCAAGCTGGTGGGTGGCGGGGCGACTTCTACCTCACCGTGAAGACCGCATCGCGCTGCTTTTCTGCTCCAGCCAGAAGACCATCCCCTCCTCCACCCACATCGCCTCCACCTACTTCCCCGCCGGGACGACGCTGCCCGTGCTCCTCTATCACTTCTGGCAACTCCTGGTCGATGGCGTGCTCCAGGAACGCCTGGCCCCGCGCAAGCCCACACCAAGCGAAACAGCGGAGATGGTCGCCGGCGACGGGTAGAGACCGCAGCCCCCGGGCCTTCTTGGACTCGTGGTACCCTGACGGAATCGCTCGGCGCGCCCGTTCAGCCCGGCAGGGGCACGTCGATACCGACGACGAGAGGATGCCTCTTTGCCCACTCGGGCTCGGTCTTGCCCATCGTCCACACGGCGCCGTTTCGGAGGTCCCCGACGGTCGTGACGTACAGAAACGCCTCCCTCTCAGTGCAGCCGACGACGCGGGAAAGGACTTTCGACGCGTCCTGGGCCGCCAGGTCTCGGGCCTCAGCATAGTCGTGTCGGCAGGCGATCGAGACGAATGCCCCGGGCTTGCTGACCAACGGGCGGTCCGACAGGTAGACCTCGTCCCGGGTGATCCGGAGGGTGACCTCGCCGGCGCATTCAGCGCCGAGGCCGAGGATTTCGCCGTCGCCCTGGACGGCATGCAGGTCGCCGAGAACCAGCAGCCCTCCTTCAAGTTCGGCCTTCAGGTGCAGCGTATTCCCCGCCGCGATGTCTTTGAAGTCCATGTTCCCGCCGTTGTCCCACGGGTTGCCGCCGGGCGACCCGGAGGGAGTAACGTAGATGTCGCCAATCATCAGGTGGACCGGGGTGCTGAGCCCGCCCGGGAAGTGGACCTTGCCCCCCGAGATTCTGAGGAAAGAGTTGACCTCTGGGTCGTGCCACCAGCCCCCGCTGGCGTGGCCTTCGGGCGTGATATCGAGGACGTCGATGGCCAGAACGTCACCGGGCGCGATGCCGTTGACAAAGATGGGGCCAGTCTCCTCACGCTCGCGGTAGACTTCCGGATTGGCGTCTGCGGGCGTGCGGATGATGGGCGTGCGGAAGTTGATGGTCTCGACCACGAAAGTCTCGCCCAGCTCGACTCTTAGAGCGGGTTCCCGCACCTGGTAACGCTTATCGCAGGGAATGGTTTGAGCGCGTGTGATGCGTTTCAAGGGAAGCCCTCCGTACGTGGGATGAGCTCAAGACTCGCCGTGCCCCAACATTTCCAAGGCGAAGGACTTGACAACCTCCAACTGCTCGGCGAGGGCCTCGATGGCGCCTCCAGGCGTTTGGGGATGTCGTCGAGGCTCTTCGGTTTCCTCTTCCGGGGCGGGGCATCCAGGGCCGCGGCCGCAGCCGTCAGCTCCTCGGGGACGGTCATCTCCTCGGCGACCTCTTCCAGCAGTTCGGCGCAGGACTTGGCTCGGCTTCGGCGGCCGTGGTCGGCGAGCACTGCCCGGAGGTACTTCCGGGCTGCCTGGGACAGGTGCTCACCGACGCCCTCGTGAAAGCCCACCTTCATCAGCTTCTGAGCGACCACCTGGTCGCGCTCGGCGGCCCGCAGCCACCAGTCAGCGCCGTGGGTTTCTTCCATCGTCCCGGTCCTTCTCGTCCTCGGGAGCTCAGGTGCTGGTCAAGGCCTTGCTGATGAGGTCGGCTGCCTTCTCACCCGAGAGGAGCATGCCCCCGAAGATGGGCCCCATCCTCGGCCCCCCGAAGACGGCGCAGGCGGCCATTCCACTCACGTAGGCCCCGGGAAAGATCTCCCTGGTGTAGTTGACCACCGCCTCCTCGCCCTTCTCGGCCCACATCGCGCCCTCGCCCTCCAGGCCCCCGCTGGGGGTACGCAGCTGCAGGCGGTGCTTCTGGAGGAAGCCGGCCACCACGGCGTCGTGTCCGGTGGCATCGAGCACGGCCCGGGAGCCGAAGCTGAGCGGGTCCACGTGCAGCCCGGTGACGCTGACCGGCGTGAAGTTGGCCACCAGCCCCGCCACCCGCTCCTCCACGACCATCACGTCCTCCACAATAACCGCGTTGAGAACCGTAACCCCCGCCTGGACCGCCTTGAGGATGAGGGCCGAGGCCAACTCCACCGACTGGGCGATGAGCTGGCCACCCTCGTCTACAGCGTAGCGGACACCGAACTCCGTGAGCAGACGCTCGGCTTCGTTCTGCAGCACGACGGTGTTGAAGAGCATCCCTCCCCCCCAGGTGCCCCCACCCGGGGACAGGCGCTTCTCCAGCACCACGACCCTGAGGTCCTTCTTCGCCAGTTTCGTCGCCGCCACCAACCCTGAGGGCCCGCCACCGGCAATCAACACGTCACTCTCAAAGGCTTGGGCCAACCGGTCGGCGTAGTCGCCGAGGATGGCCCGGCTAATGGCTATGTCATCGATGCTCATCGCTCATCCCTTCGTGAGGTCACACGTCGCACGATTGCACGTCCTGGAGCGCGGTCACCAGCAGGACCGCACCGATGGTATTGTACCGCCCGTCTCTCCCCCGACGCAAGAACGGACGTTCCCGAGAGCTTCGGCCACCGGCTCCCTTCCTGGTATAATCTGGGGGGAGGTGCGGGTATGAGTGACGGGTCCCCGGTCCAAGGCGAGTTGGGCCACGAAGCGCTCCTGCAGGAGAAGCTGGCTGACGGGTCCGTCCGCTGCTCGGTGTGTCTACGGCGGTGCACCATTGCCGAGGGGGAGGTAGGCTACTGCTGGACCCGGGAAAACCGTGGGGGCACCCTCTACAGCCTCACCTACGGACGGGTCGCCGCGCTCCACCTGGCCCCGGTGGAGCGGAAGCCACTCTACCACTTCTACCCCGGCGAGCGGATGCTCTCGGTGGGCAGTGTGGGCTGCAACTTCCGCTGCCCGGGCTGTCAGAACTGGCACATTGCCCACGAGGACGCCCGCCGGGCCGTCGCCGACCTCGAGCTCATCTCTCCGCAGGCGCTGGTCGAGCAGGCCCTCAGCACCCACAGCCTGGGTATCAGTTGGACCTACAACGAACCCACCATCTGGCTGGAGTACACCCTGGAAGGGGCGCGATTGGCCCGGGAACGCGGTCTCCTCACCAACTACGTCACCAATGGCGCCATCACTCCAGAGGCCCTGGCCCTTATCGGTCCCCACCTCGATGCCTTCCGGGTGGACATCAAGGGCTTCTCCCGGGAGACCTATCAGCGCATCGCTCACTTCGCCGACTTCGAAGGCATCCTCGAAGCCACCACCATTGCCCGGCACAGCTACGGGATGCACGTGGAGTGCGTC
>CAZIBA010000174.1:0-5649 GCA_964536795.1 uncultured Planctomycetota bacterium
GGGGTGAACGTCCTCTGGACACCCGACGTTGACGAAACCGCGCACCTCGTTGCCATGATGGCCCGTCAGGAGCAGCTCGGCATTCCGGAGGTCTCCCTGATTCCCAAACGGAAGGCAACGGACCTTGCCGACGTGCAGCGTCGCGTCGTCGAGATGCTCCCGGGGTGCGGCATGGTGATGGCCAGGGAGTTGCTGCAGCGTCTTGGCAGCGTACGAAGGATAGCCAACGCCGGCGAGCACGAGTTCCGCGCCCTGCGAGGAATCGGGGCGAAGAAAGCGAGAGACATCTACCGGGTGTTGAACGCCGACTACGAATCCGTGGACACCGAACGCGACCTGGAGGACGCCATCGAGGCGGCACCCGACCTGCTCTTCGAGCAAAGGGTCACGTTGCTGGCCCGTCAGCACGTGATCTTCACGGAGAAGAAGGAACGCCACGCCGTCGACCTGGTCTTCCTAAGTGCGGAAGCCGACGAGCTGATCCTGGTGGAACTCAAGCGGCAGAAGCTGGCCCGGGAACACTACCTCCAGCTTCGCCGCTACCTCGATAACGCGCCCAAGTCCAAGCTCCTGCGGCCGTTCCTGGAGGGAGGGACAAGGGTGCGCGGTCTGCTGGCGACGGTGGAGGAGTCCACCTATAGGCCGAAGGACAGAGACGTGTCCGTGCACGTCGTTGAGGAGAAGCGAGCCGTCCAGGTCCTCAAGCGGTTGCGGGCCCGCTGGCTCCAGGGCATAGCGGACGCGTGAGGCGTTTGAGGTCAAGTCCGGCGGACAGACCTGCCTGTGGTGAGCCCGGTCGAACTAAAGGTCTGTCCCAAAAAGGCCGCCATCTCGCCGGGGTGCCCATGGGCGATGCGCCAGTCGTCCAACACCTCAGCCCCGCCGTCCAGGGCCACGGCCTTGCTGAATTTCTTGTGTACCTCCAGGGCCACCACCGCTACTATCCTCATCGGCTGCCTCCTTTGGGAGCCTGGGCCTTGTCGCCGTCCACAGCGGACCGGCTCCGTCAACAACCCAAGCCACCCCAATCCAGGCAGCCTTTCATCTCATTACAGAGGCCCCTCGTACGAGTCGCACGACCGTTGGGTGCGCCTGCCCGCCTTGCCTTCCGCCTTGCCGCCACCGGGCTCGCCGCGGCATTATAGAGGGGGCCTCGTTGCCGGGGCAAGCGTGGCGACAGACCGGAGCTCGTCAGGCTTGCCCGCGTTCGCTGCAGGTGCGGGCAGGCCGGTCGAACCGGGCGCGCGGCTGCGGGCATGGCCCTTCGGGTCTCACTCCTCCCACGATCCGTACGGAGCCGCCCATACGGGCGTCCGTATGGACGTAGGGCTCGACAGCCACGGGCGCAAGCTGCCGAGGTCGAGACGGGAAGAAGGCGTTGACAAAGCCCCGAGGAGCGGGCATCGTGGGTCAAGGGGAGGAGGGGGAGCTGCTTCCTTCGACAAGCTCAGGACAGACCCTTTGAGGGTCGTGAGGTGCACAGGCGTCCGTCACTTGGGGGGTGAGGAGGTCCTGCGGGACGACGGAGGTGGGAGATGACGAAAGCGGACCTCGGCAAGGGGGTGTTCTTGGTGGTCCTGCTCGTGGGTGTGACGGGGGCGCAGGAAGAACCACGGCTGGGACTGGCCGCCAGGTATCCCGGAGACGTGGGCATCGAGCAGGATCCGGTGGTGGTCCTCGCTGAGGACTTCGAGGACGAGGGGCTCCCCGAGCGGGGCTTCTACGACCTGAAGGACTGGGGAAAGAACCTGAGGATCACCGACAGGGAACGGGCAAGTGGCAGCCATTGTCTCGAGGTGTTCTACCCGAAGGGGTCCATGGGCCCCTGGCTGCGCGCCCCTCGGTTGAAGGGCTACGACGAGCTGTACGTGCGCTACTACCGCAAGTGGGAAGAGGCCTGGGACTGGGGCGGCCCCGGTGATGGGAACGGGCACGACGGGATGATCTTCCTGGAGCCGCCAGGCGGCCCCGCGCAGGTCTACCAGGAGGCCCACAAGCTGCGCATCTACCTGGAGTGCACCTCCAAGGTGTACGGGCCCTGGAAGCGTGGTTTCTTCGGAATGTGCATATCGCAGAACGGGCAGGATGCGACGTTGTTCGAGAGCTACAGGAAGTTCGAGGCGCAGGGGGCGCGGGTGACAGGCAACGAGTTCCGTTTCCCCACGGTCACCGGCAAACGCACCGCAATAGCACCGGGAAGGTGGTACTGCATCGAGACGATGGTGCGGATGAACACGGTGGGTCGCAGCGACGGAGCCGTCAGGCAGTGGGTTGACGGCGTGCTCACCTTCGACGTCGAGGGCATCATCCTGCGCGACGGGAACAACCCCGAGGTGAGAGTTCGTCAGTGGTGGCTGGGCCCGTACTTCCACGGGGGCACGACCAGGGACCAGTCGAGCTTCCTGGACGCCCTCGTCATCGCCACCGACTACGTCGGTCCCCGGGTGTCCCCGGGCGAAGGGGGAGCGGACAACGGAGCGCGGTGACGAGGAGCGACGGTACGGAAAAGCGGGCAAGGAGCTTAGGACGCTGAGCCGACTTCACAATGGCAGCGCGGGCTGCGTCGGCCGAACCTGCCAAGGCACTTCGCAGAGCATCACGTGACGAGGTCACGCCCATTGGTCGGAGAGGAGCAGAAATGCAGCTCTGGAGGATTCTCTTGCCCCTGCTACCGGTTCTCTTGTTCGCCTGTCTCTCGGTAGCCAGGGCGGGAGGAGCGGTCCACAACCTCAAGCTCCTCAGCAACCACGCCCCCGACCTGACCGACTTGAAGAGCTTCTGCTCCAGCGTCACCTCCCGCTGGGAGACCAACGACGAAAAGGCCGCCGCCCTGGCCCACTGGTTCGGGGTGATGGGCAACCAGTGCGACCCGCCCTACGACTGGATGCCCGTCGAGCCCATCCTACACTTCAACAACTTCATGAACGCCCAATGTGCCTTCTGGACGGCCCTCTACGATGCCGTCGGCGAGGGGGGGATGGGCTGGGTGGGCCGACACTACGAGGTGGGCGACCACACCGTCCCCGAACTGGAGTACGACGGCAAGAGACACTACCTGGACAACACCTACAAGTTCTTCGCCACCAAGTGTGACGGCCGCACCATCCTGGGCATCACCGACATGGACGAGGTGGCCGGGCCCTGCGAGAAGGGGCCCGGAGGCAAGTACCACTGGCTCTGCTACCACACCCCCCAGGCCATCACAGAGGACCGCGACGGCTACGTCCCCAGCAGACCCGACCGGGCCCGCCTCATCGGTGACGACACCACCCCCATCCGGGCCTGGCTCACGGGTCCCTGGTCTCGGCGGGACGCCTCCAGCCGGGCCTACTTCGCCAAGGTGCTGGACGAGACCTGGGTCAAACGACATTGGCAGGAATGGAACACCCAGGGCTGCCATTCCATCTACCGCTACCGCCTGGGCCTCCGGCCCGGGGAGAGCTACACCCGCTACTGGGAACCCCTGGGCGACAGCAGTGACTACTACTACCCGAACCGCAAAGGCGACGACCCCAACAGCTATCTCAAGGACCGGGGCCGGGCCAACGGCCGCTGGCTCTTCACCCCCGACCTCTCCAGCGACGACGCCCTGGAGTCGTCCCGGAACGTCGCCCGCAGCCCCGGATTGCCCATCCACCCCGCCTCTGCTGGTGAGGAGGCCCAGGTGGTCTTCAAGGTGCAGTCGGCCAACCTGACCACGGGCGCTATCGTCGAGGCCGACGTCCTTCGCCGGGGCGAGGAGGATGCGCTCCTCATCGAGGCTTCCTACGACGCCGGCCACTCCTGGTTTCCGGTGTGGTCCAGCGGACCCGCGCGGTCCGCCGGAGAGGCAAGAGGCTCAAGCCCCCTGTGTCACGACTCCGGGACGGGCGAGCTTCATGTCAAAGAGAACTTCAGTGACGCCCTCTGTGGCACCTACCAGGCCGGTGACCTGCGCATCGTGCTTGACTACCTGGTGCGGGTGCGGATGACGGCTGCGAGCTCGCCCCGCGCCGTCGGGCTGGACGCCATCACCATCACCACCATTACCGAGTGCAACCGACAGGCGCTCCCCAGACTGGACCTGGGGGTGAACTACATCACCGTCGATTACGACCCCGAGATGCAGTACGAGACCCTCTCGGTGAGGCCGCTGCTCAAGAAGGACCTCTACCAGCGGTACGCCGTCGATTGGGCCAACGTCGGTAGCGGCGAGCGCCAGGGCACCCTCCCCGTCGTCTTCGCCGACAGCACCACCGAGGAGGCCCACGTCACCTTCCAGTTGGACGCCCCCCGACCCATCCTCAAACTCAGGATGGGAGGCAGCATCTGGCTCAGCGGCCGGGCTGAGGCCAACTACGTTCGCTACCAGTACCGCCTGCGCCCGGCCGACGGCCACTGGGGCGCCTGGGAGACAGTGGCCACCTACGACTACGAGCACACCCGCGACAACTACCACCAACGACGAAACCAGAGCAAGTACGTGGAAGTGCCGGTCGCAGCGAAGGACGTGACCAGCGTCCAGTTCAGGTACGTCTTCCGCACCACCAACACCAGCCAGTACCACCGGACCGGGGCCAGCCTGCTGCGGATGGAGGTGGACTACCAGGCCCGCGACACCACCTTCACCCCCGTCGAGGTCACCTACAACTGGACCGAGTACTACGAGCCTCTGCCCGAGGACGAATCGGGGGGCGTCGTGCGCGGTCACACCGAGCGCATCACCGAACTGCCTTATCGCTACGAGATCAACGTGGGCGGGCACGTGCGCCCCCACACCAACTCCGTGCGCATCAACCTCGAGGGGTCCTCGCCCGAAGCGGTCAGGCTGGGCTACTCCGACGGCAAGGACGTGGGTGATGAGTACGCTATCCCCCCCGTGCGCTACGTCTGGGGGAACCTGCTCTCGCTCGAGAAGCCCTACACGGTGTCCGTCCCTCCCCAGCAGGGGGCCTTCCACGTCCAAGGTGACGGGCAGGAACTCACCGACGGCTACATCAAGGAGCCCCAGTCCACCGGCACCACCGACACCGGCCTGGCCCACTGGGGCCGAGGCACCGACGAGGCACCGCCTCTTTCGTCTTGCCCAACCGGCAGTCCAGTCAAAAGCTCTTCTCGGGCAGGCGGTGCCGACACCCGAGACAAGCGAAGATTGCCAGTGGAGATAACCGTGGACCTGGGGGAGGTGCAGACGGTGGGGGGTGGCCGGGTGGACTGCTACGTAATGTGGGGAGGCGTGCGCTTCCCCGACTCGGTGGAGATCCAGACCTCGACCGACGGCACCCACTTCACCAGCCGGGGCCGCGACCGCCACAAAAGCGCCCGCTACTCGCACAACGGTTGGCCGGCCAACTGGCCCCTCCACCCCCGTCACGACGCCCCCAGGTCCGGTCCCTTTCCCGACTTCGGGCTCAAGGCCAACTACGTCTTCGTCCCCCTCGCGGAGCCCGTCGAGGCCCGTTACGTCAGGTTCGTCGTCCAGGCCCAGCCGGGCTGGGGCTTCCAGTTGACCGAGGTGAACGTGTGGGATAGCTTGCAGGCGCTGCCCTGGACGCCCCGGCTGGCCCACGACCCGAAGGGGCTTTAGAGGTCCTATCAAGACCCCCTCTCCCTTTGGGAGAGGGCGGGGGTGAGGGCTTGGTAGTGCCCGAGGTACCCCCTCACCCAGCC
>CAZIBA010000175.1:0-2521 GCA_964536795.1 uncultured Planctomycetota bacterium
GTCGCTGCCCGTGGAGTTGACCGTGCATGACTTCGCGCTTCCAAACACTCCCTCAGTTCACTCTCTCATGTGGGGGTTGTCGCTCGCGAAGCACAACGTCGAAGGCGATGCCCTACACGAGGTGGCGGCCAACTACCGCCGGTTCCTTCGAAGGAACTACACCGGCTTCTTTGAGGGGATCAGCCGGTACGTCACCGATGAAGAGCTGCAGGACCCGAAGTTCTGGCGTCTCCGTGGCGGAAGCATCTATACGCGGGAAGAGGGGTATGAGGGAACGGGATACGGGCTTCCTGCTCCCTTCGTCTTCTTCACGATGTACGGCGGTGGGGTGAACGTGTTCGACGGCCCCGGGGAGTTCGGCGATGAGGAGTCCTGGCATCAGGGCCTGCTTCGCTGGAAGAAGGCCGTTGATGAGTTTGCTCCCGGAGCCGTCATCTCCTGGTATGCCTGGGATGAACCGAGCCATGCGTTCACCGGCGGCCTGGGAGCCTTCGTCGATTGGATGAATACGGTCGGCCCGTACGTGGAAAGCTTCAACGAGAAGTACGATGCCGACGTCAAGATCTACGCGACCGCGAACACCCGCACGGCCCGGCAGGCGCCGTCGATCAACATCTACCAGGGCCGAGCAAGCGAAGTGGATCAGATGCATGAGCAGGGCGACCTCTGCGCTCGGTACAACGGCCCGCAAGACTTCGGGCTACCCGCGTCGGCCCTCAGGGTCGTCGGCTGGCAAGCCTACAGCGGACGGGTCGACATCTGGTGGATGTTCCGCTTCGAGAAGTACTATCCCGGCTTCGACGTCTACCGCGACCCCGTCAATTTCTTCAACCAGTACGGTGAGACCCGCGCCGGCGTCGGGTCGTTCGTGTTCCCGGGCACGGACGCGTTCATCGCCAAGCGCAACCCGGGTCTGGACGGTCCGGTGCCCGGCATTCGCTTCTTCAACTGGCGTCAGGGCTTCATCGACCACGAGTATCTGGCCCTGGCCGCCAAGAAGGACCCCGAGGCTGTTGATGAGATCGTTGCCGAGACCATGGCCCGCCCTCAACTGGAGCGCGGCCTGCCTGGCGAGAGGCGGAGCCGTGGCTACCCCATCGGCGACGAGAAGTACGTTGCCGCCAGGGAGAAGCTGGTGAAGATCATCCTTGGTGGCTCCGGAAAGCAGGCGAGGTAGCCCAGAAGGGCCTCCGTTTTCTGGGTGCTGAAGCGCGTGATCTCACGCTCGCCTTGCCCGACGCGCAGCCGACCCAGTAACTCGATTCGACACCGTGCGACCATGGCACGCCCCCACTCCAGACCACCATGATTCTACCCCGGGAACCCAGGAATTCCACAAACAAGGGGAGATTAGGCCCTGGGAACGGCGGACGTCCGGGGAGCCAACCGGGCCGGTGTCTACTGGGGCATGAGCTCGAACGTCTTGGCAAGGTGTCGCTGCACGACAGGCTCAGAAAGTCAGGGGTATGGGATTGCTCCCCCGAAGGGTCGAAGGTCAGCTCTCAACCATGAGTGCCATGCCCACGGGGTAACGAACAGAGGTGGTCCTGTGTCCTGTCAACCAAGAGTTCTGGTGCCGGGGAGGGGACTCGAACCCCTATGGGAGAAATCTCCCACTAGGCCCTCAACCTAGCGCGTCTGCCAATTTCGCCACCCCGGCCACGATGAGGGACGCCCACCTCACTCTTTGATGTTAGGGCATCCTCCACAGAAGTCAACCCCCATCCTGCCCGCGCTCCGCCCCCGCCTTCTCAAAAGTGGACGGGGCCGGCTGGTTGACAGAGGTGGGCGGAGCGTCTATGGTCTCTGGAGTTGCGGGCAGGCAAAGGAGCTGAGCTGGTGAGTGGTCGGGGGCTTTTCTGTGCCGTACTGCTGGGCGGCTGGGCGGCCTGGGCGTGGTCAGCGGAAGCTTCGGGAGAGGGAGTGATGGCCAACCGTGCCGGTTACGGCGCCCCCGCTGAGAAGCTGGTCGTGGTGCACCTGGGGGATTCCATCACCATCACCTCCTACCTGGAGCGTAGCCAGCGGATTGAAGCGGCCCTGGCGCCCAAACTCAAACTGCTCTTGCCCCACCGGCAGGTGGAGCAGCACAACCTGGGGCTGGACGGTGAGGACGTGAGGAGCTTCCTGGCCGAGCGCTACGACAAAGTGCTCAGGGCCCGGGTGCCCCGGGCCGACGTCTTTGTCATCCGCTACGGCGCCAACGACCAGCACCACTACGACACCCCCGCCTTCCGCGGATACCTCGAAGAGCTGCTGGACCGCCTTGACAAGGACTACCCGCGCTCCCTCCTGGTACTGGGCACGGGACCGTACCTTGGTGGAAGCACCTGGGTGAACGAGCGCCAGTACGCACCAAACTGGCAGGCGATCCGGGACCTGGCCCGGGAACGCGGGCTTCCCCTAATGGACGTCTTCGAGCGCTTCAAGAGCGAGTACGAGGAGCGCGGCCGCTTCCTGTGCCGAGAGAAGGGCGACATGCACCCCTCGGCCGAGGGCGTGAAGGTGACGGCCGAGGAAG
>CAZIBA010000175.1:2531-5638 GCA_964536795.1 uncultured Planctomycetota bacterium
TCCGCACGCTGGGCCAGGCCCTGGCCTGCTCGACCGGGAAGCTCGAGCCCATCGACCCGGCCAAGGGCGCGACGGTGCTGCTTTTGGGGGATTCCGTCTCGGCCATGCACTCGGGCCAACATCGGTTGGAGGCTCAACTGGCAGCCCGGCTGCGGGAGGCCTATCCGCAGGGCGAGTGGACGGTCGTGAACGAGGCGCGGGGTGGCGAATGGATCGGTCCGGGCACCCAGCAGTCCGGGACCGTCGAGCCGCTACTCGAGTCGGAGACGACCGGGCGCTACTTCGAGGTGCGAGAGCGCGTGGCCCGGGCCGACGTCGTCGTCGTGGCCTACGGCGGCAACGACAGCAAGTGCTACCCGCCGACGACGTTTGGGAAACGGCTGGCAGCGCTGTGCGACCGGTTGGCGAGGGACTATCCCGGCGTGCGCATCGTCCTGGCGACGGGGATGTACCTGGACTACCCGGCCCACGCCGACCGCTACTGGCGCGACCCGCCCCAGGTGCCGGGCTGGAAGAGCGGGAGCACCAGCCGAAACGAGTACTTCGCCCCCTACTTCGACGCCGCCCGGGCCCTGGCCCGTGAGCGGGGCTACGGACTGGCCGACATGTGCCTGGGGCTGCGGGCGGAGACCGCAGCGGGGAACTGGGACCTGCGCATCCGCAACTGGCGGGAGGGCGAGCGAGCGACCGACGCCGGAGCTCCCGTGCCGGCCGAGGTGGACCAGACCCACAGGGACCATCCCGCCTGGTTCGACAACGTACACCCCAACTACGAAGGCACGCGCATCATCGCCGAGGTCTACTTCGACGTCCTCGGCAAGATGATGGTGAGGGAGGAATCCGCAAGAGGAGGTAGAGAGTGAAGGGACCGAAGGTCGTACTCATCGGCGCGGGCAGCGTCTTCTTTGGTCGCCAGACCATCTGGAGCATGGTCTCCAAGCCGGCCCTCACCAACGGCACCCTCGCCCTGGTGGACACCGACGAGAAGATACTGGGCACTATGGCGGGGATCGCCAAACGGGCCATCGCCGCCCGCGACGTGTCCCTGAAGCTGGAGGTGTCAGCCGACCGGACCAAGGTCCTCAAGGGGGCCGATTTCGTCATCCTGGCCTTCGCCGTCGAGGGGGTGACGCTGCGCGGGCTCGACGCGCGGGTCTCGGGCAAGCACGGCATTACCATGTGCTCGGCCGACACCATCGGCCCGGGTGGCATCTTCCGGACGCTCCGCGAGGTCCCGCGGACCCTCGCTGTGCTGGCCGACGTCGATGAGCTCTGCCCGGCGGCCTGGGTCATCAACTGGGTCAACCCGACGACCGCGATGGGCATCTGCGAGTGGCGCTACGCCCCCCACATCAACAGCCTGGCCATCTGTGACGGCCCCCACAACCCACACTTCGACCACAGGCTCATCTGGCGGGCCGGCCTGGTGCCCTGGGGCGAGACGCCCAGCGACGAACTGATGCAGAACGTCTACATCCGCTCCGGAGGCATCAACCACTTCAACTGGGTTACCGAGATGTCCTACCGGGGCAAGGACCTGATGCCTGCGGTGCGCGACTGGTACGTCAGCCAGTCCCAAGTCGGCGAGGACGAACGCACACGTACCACCTCCAAAATGGTTGTCAGGCTCACCGATGCCATCGGCGCCATTCCTATGTGCATCCACCACACCCGTGAGTACGTCCCCTACTTCCAGGGCCTGGGGGTGGACAGCAAAGACGCCCTCCGCATCCACACCTGGGACGTGGAGGTCCGCCGGGCGCGGATGCGCCGAAACTGGAAGGATATGCGAAACATCGCTACCGGCAAGCGCCCCATCGTCGACTTCCTGGAAAAGACCACCCCCGACCACGCCACCGACATAATCGAGTCGATGTGGGCCGGCCTGGGCAAGAAGTTCTACATCAACAGCCCCAATAACGGCGCCGTCTCCAACATGCAGGACGACGCCTTCCTGGAACTGCTCTCGGACGTCTCCCTCAACGAGGTGAGGCCCCTCCCCTACGGACCCATGACCCGGCCGCTCCTGGGGATGTTCCAGCGCGTCCTCGACGAGCACGAGCTGGCCGTGGAGGCCGCCGTCACCGGTGATCGGCAGACCCTCCTCAAGGCCTTCGTAGCCAGTCCGCTCACGGTCAGCCTGGAGGACGTTGAGAACATCATCGACGAGCTGCTCAGCAAGGAGCGCAGGTATCTGCCCAGCTATTGGTTTCCCAGGCGGCGAAAGCGATCCCGCCGACAAGCTCGGAGGTAGGCCACAATGACTCTACGTGTAGTGCTTCTGGGCAGCGGCGCCGTACGGCCCGTCCCGGGCCGCGACGGCCCCGCGCAGGTGGTCGTGGTGGACGACGAACCCCTTCTCTTCGACTGCGGGCGGGGAGCGGTCACCAACCTTCGCCGAGCGGGCATCCCCCCGGAGACCGTGAACCGCGTCTTCTTCACTCACCTTCACTTCGACCACGTCTCCGACTTCCCCTACTTCATCCTTTCCACCTGGAACATCGGTCGGCAGCGAGAGGTGGAGCTGTACGGCCCCCCGGGGACCAGGCAGTTCTCCGAGGCGGCCATCACAGCCGCCTACGCTGAAGACATCCGCACGCGGGTGGTCCACGGTCGAAGCAAGTTCGGCCTCGACCTCCACGTCATCGAGCTCACGGAAGGGGGTCTCGTGCTTGCGACCAACGCCTACCAGGTCACGGCCACCGAGGTGGAGCATGCGGGTATGCCTAACCTGGGCTATCGGGTGGAAGCAGAGGGCCAGGTCGTTGTGATCCTGGGTGACGTGGACCGCAGGCAGGACCTAACGGAGTTCGTCAGGGGAGCTGACGTGCTCCTCTGCGAGTGCTCGGGGACGAAACAGTTCCTCACAGACCCCAGCCGGCCCTGGGGTGCCTGGCACATGACCCCCGAGGAAGTGGCCCTCCTGGCCAGCCGAGCGGGCGTGAAGACCGTTGTGCTCAAGCACTTCGTCATGGAGGACGAAGCAGCCATCGAGCAGATGGGAGCAGAGGTCGGACGCCACTTCTCCGGGGACGTGCTCGTCGGACACGACGGCCAGGAGGTGCAGCTCAGCCGGTGAGCCCAGGGTAGTTCACACTGAACCCTTA
>CAZIBA010000176.1:0-5628 GCA_964536795.1 uncultured Planctomycetota bacterium
CACTGGTTCTCGGCACCCCGGACGGTGGGGCAAGACCGGCCGTGGCACACCCGACCCCGCGCGGACACAGCTCAGGAGCTGCCGCCACAACGCGCGATGTAAGCAGTGCCGGCGGCTTGCCCCTGTCCGGGGGCGCTTAGTCGGTCAGGCGGCCCTTCTCAGGTTGCTCTTGGGGCGCCTCTGTCCGTTTGTGCTCGGCCTGACCTTCGAGGTCCTGGGCCATGGTAGCGGAGAGAGCGGCCAGCCCGGCCAGCCCGCCCAGCTGCATGGTGTCCACAGCGGTGCTGGGGACGATGATCAAGGAGGCCTTTTCCTTCAGCCCCTCGTAGAGCATGTTCATCGCTCGGAGGTGCAGTGCGGTGGGGTTGTTGACATAGGACTTGGCGGCCTCTTCAAACTTCTGGGCCACCTGTCGCTCCGAGTCGCCCAGGATGACCCGCGCCTGGCGTTCCCGCTCGGCCTGGGCCTGCATGGACATGGCCTGCTGCAGGGCCATGGGGATGATGACGTCCCTGATCTCGACGGAGATGACCCGGATGCCCCAGGGCTCGGTCCGCTCGTCGATGATCTGCTGCAGGTGGACGTCCAGCTTCTCCCGGCCGGCGAGCATGTCGGCCAGCATGGTCTTCCCGATCACGTCACGGAGCGCGGTCTGGGCTGCCCAACTGATCGCCGTCCTGTAGTCGGCCACCTCCAGGGCTGCTTTCTTCGAATCCAGCACCTTCCAGAAGAGCACCGCGTCCACGTCCACCGGGACGGTGTCCATGGTGAGGGTCTTCTCCGCGCGGAAGGACGTGGTGATCACCCGGATATCAATCCAGTAGGGAACCGAGTCGACGATGGGGATGATGAAGAAGAGCCCCGGCCCCTTGAGCGCCTGGAACTTCCCCAGCCGAAGGACCACGGCCCGCTCCCATTCGCTGGCCACCTTGGTGGCCGAGGCCGCCACCACAGCGAGAACCAGGGCCGCCGCTGCGATCCAGAAGCTGTGGAGGCTCCCGGTGGGCAGATACACCAGGCCGGCGAGAACGAGACCGAGAGCAAAGATCACGACGAAGACCAACGCAGGAACGGTGCTTCCCTGTCTCATCACACTCTCCCCTTCCCGTGCGACCGCGCTCGTGACCGGCGCCAAGAGGACTGGACACGCCGACGTGACACACACCACTACGCTACCACCGGCCCCGCCCAGGTCAATAGGGAAATAAGGCGCTCGTGGAGGCCCGCTCTATGAGGGTCCCCTGGCTGCAACTCCTACGCCGACTGACGGGCTCCTCGCCCGTCCCACCCTCCTCTGGCTGGTGAGGCCAAGGGAGCGCTGGGCGACCTCCGGGCCGCCCAATCAATCTGGGAAGCCTGCCGAACCGGGTGCGCTGAGACAAGCAACACTGCCTCAGCGCGCGCCTTCTGCGTTGACCTGCCGGTCAGACGTGTTCGGCGAAGTCGCCCACGGTGGGGTGGGCCAGGCGCGTGTAGTCGGCGTAAGCGATGGTCACGGTGTCGGTGTGGGTGCCGGCGTTGAGGTGACCTTCTCGTCCTCCTCGAGCACCCGATCGCTGAAGATGGGCATGTCCTCGGGCCCGCCGAAGGGGGGCATGGCCCCGATCTCGCTCTCCGGGAAAAGCTCGGCGAACTCCTCCTCCGAGGCCAGCCTTACCTTCTTGGCACCGACCAGGGCTTTGAGCTTGTCGAAGTTGACCCGGTAGCTGGCTGGCAGGACCACCATCACCGGCGTTTTGTCAGCCATCACGATGACCACCTTGGCCATGGCCTTTCCGGGTACGTGCTCGGCTGCGGCTACCTCCTGGGCGGTGAAAGCTTCCGGGTGCTTGGTCACCTCATAGGAAACCCCGGCCTCCCCCAGCATCTGCTTCACCTTCTTGGACACTGGCATCTCCCACCTCCTTCCGCGTCCGGCAAGGGGCTAACCTTCGACGTTGCTCAGGGCGGTGAGCTTGTCGAACCGAAGCCTCTTGCCCTCGTCCAACGGCAATTCACAACTCGGTCAGGTAGACGTTGCAGCGCCCTCCCCTATCGGACGTATAGAGAACCCATTTGTCGTCGGGACTGATGGTGGGGTGTGGGTGGCCGATCTGCATCTCGAAGGTCCCGCCGTGCTTCGCCACCTTGGTGCACGTGCCGGTGCCGTCATCTCGGGGGTGGATTTCCCAGATGTAGCGCTCCCCGCCGAGCCCGTCGGTAATGTGTCGGCGGCCGTCGTGTGTGCTCTGGCAGTGGTTCGAGGGGGCGGGGAGGACGTACTCCCGGCAGTCGGTGCCGTCCTTCCTGATGAGGCCGAAGATGCCCTCATGCTGGGGGCCTCGTCGGCCGTGGTAGCCCACGGTGACGCCGTCGTCGAGCCAGTACTCGTGGCCCAGAGCGTCCTCGGGTTCCTGGGGCCGCAGTGGCCGCCGATCGGTCCCGTCGGAGCGGACCAACCACATGCGCTGGAGCACGTCGGCCCAACTGCCCTCGTGGCAGTAGAGGATGAGGTCCCGGTCGGAGGGACAGACGTTGACGTGGCTGACCCAGCAGTTGTCGTGGTAGGCCACCCAGTTCTCTGAGCCGTCGGCCTTGACGACCACCACGTCGCCCCGGTCGCAGCGCTCGAACATCTCCTTCATCCCCGAGTAGATTTTGGAGGTCTGGCTCTTGAGCTCCAGGACGGGCATAAGGGGGAAGGCCATCTGGACGCCGTCGGAGCTGATGGAGATGAGTCCGCCCCGGTGACCTTCGGGGCAGGTGTAGAGCTGACGTTCCTCCAAGGTCTCGAAGGAGAGGGCCTTCATGTCGAGCCCCTCCCAGAAGTAGAGCCACTCGCCTCGGGGGTCGATGACGCTGGAGAGCGAGCTGAGGCGCCCCTGGACGTCGGTGAGCTGGGTGATTTCCCCCGTCTCCAGGACCATCTCGTAATGGTCGAACTTCCCGCCCCGGTCGGAGGAGAAGACGATGCGCTTTCCGTCGGGATGGAAGCTGGTCTCGGTGAAGTAGAGGTGGTGGTCGTGGCCGTCGCTGCCGGTCAGTTGCCAGACCAGGTGATCCGTTTCCGGGTCAGTGTACCTGGTCTTTTCGGGGGGGAAGGTATCGCCTTTGGCCACGGGTGCTTCCTTTCCGCAAGTGAGAGGTCATTGGGTGACGCGTTTCACCTCGGCCCAGGTCTTCCCGTAGAAGTCCGCGAACCTATCCAGGTGGTAGAGGACGGTGCGGCCGTCCAATCGCTCGACGCGTCCCGGCTCCAGCTTGATGCCGTCGACGCTCTCGGGCCGGGAATACTTCAGGACGATGTCCACCGGTGAGCCGAAGTCGAGCGGCGTGATCTTGCCTGCCAGGGCCATAGCGGCTCTGGCCTTCTGGCGGATGAGTTCCTGAGACTTGGCCGGAGGCAGGCACATTGCCCGGTGGCGGTTCACGCCCCACTTCACGACCGCTGTCTCGACGTCGCCCAGGAGCCCGCGGGCTTCGGCACAGACCTTGTCGTCGCCCGTGACCAGGAGCACGGGCACCGCGCAGGCCCCGGCCAGTCCGGCGTCGATACCCACCTCACCCACCGGCCGGCCGTTCACAATGAAGTCCTGCCAGGCGACAGAGCTCATGGTGTGCTCCAGCACCCCGGCCCAGGTGCCGCTGCGGGCGTGGTAGGCTACCATGAACATACCGGCGAAGGTGTCGTCCAGGAAGGGAAAGCGAGGCGTCGAGTGGGGCACACCGAAAACCCAGCGGGCCTCGGCATGAAGGTCAGCCAGGGGGAAGTTCAGGCTCCCGTCGTGCATGTCGGCCACGACAACCTCAGTGGCCCCACCGTCCAGTGCGCCCTGGACGGCAGCGTTGACGTCGCCGATGAGGAGCTTCCGGGCCTCCTCGTACTCCCGGGTGCCCTTGCGGCACTGCTCACGACTTACCACGCAGCTCGTCCCCTCCATGTCGGTGGTGATGTAGATTCTCATGCGTCTTCCGTCCTTCCCGTCGAGCTCTCACTGACCACCCACGCGGACCTGCACCGTGCCCTCGATGGGCTGCAAGAGCTGCAGAAGCAGTATACCCCGGCTCGAGTGGGCAAGGAAGTCGCGACCCGAGCGAAGTTGCCCGTCGCCTACGGAGATGGTCTCCGGAGCTTCCCCCGGCCAGCCCGTCACCTTGAAGACGGGCCAGTAGTGGGTTATCTCTCCACCGGCGAAAGTGAATTCGACCCCGCCCTCTGCGCCCGAGAGCACGTGACAGCCCTCGGCCTCGTTGAAACCGTCGCCGTCGGCGTCACCGGGGTCGTCGGTCACCGGCGAGCCCTTGGCTACGTGCAGCGTGGCCGGGGTGCGGTAGTCGAGGGCGTAGGGCTGGGCGGCTTGTTCGGAGTCGATGGTGTCGGGTTTGAGTTGGAGCATCAGACACCAGGTGAGCGAGGTTCCGGGCTCCAGGTTCCCCTTGACGGCCTCGGTCAGTTGCACGCCCGAGCGATAGAAGACGCGCTCATAGGGCGCGTCGAAGTAGGAAGTGGGCCGCTCGCCACTGTGCCAGACCAGGAGGGCGTCGGCCGTCACCTCGGGCCCCCTGTGGGTGTGAAGGATGAAGTCCTTGGCCGAAGAGCGGATGGCCTCACCGCTGTTACCGTGGTAGGCCGCCCAGGAGGTGAGCATATTGAGTTGGAAGTGCTTCGAGTGATACGTCTCCCCCACGACTCGAAGCTCGTTCCGGACGAAGACGCGACCGGTGGCATAGACCGTGTAGTCCGTGGTGCCTTGCACGTGGGGAAAGAGCCTCCCGCCGCCGTACTGCCGGGCACCCGGGCAGACAATCCTCACCCGGGCCCGCACCGGCGATGCCTCCAGAACCTCGGGCACCCCACTGGGGGCCAGATAAGCCGAGCCCTCGGCGTCGGCGAAGCCGAACTTATCGTTGAGTAGCCGACCGTATTCCGCCACCAGGTTACTTCGCCGTTCGGGGTCTCGGGCCAGGTCAAACCAGCGGGTGGCCGTCCCCACGTTGGGATCGAAATCCAACTCGAACTGACCCGGACAGGTGACGGTGACCCGGTCGGTTCTGTTGGCTTGGCCGGCAGCGCCGGTGCTCAAGTGAAGCGGGCGCCCGGTCGCGGCAGCCTTGAGCTGTCGAGGCTCCAGGCGGATGTGGTCGAAGTAGAGGTCGGCGGATTCGGGGCTTCGGCCCATTATGAAGTAGAGCGCCTTGATGCCTGTCGTGTCGATGCGGTCGCGTCGGCGGGCGATGTTGTCGACGTCTATCTGCTTGTAGTTCCAACCTGGTCGCAGGCGCCAGCCTTCCTGATGGAAGTTGGTGGCCCAGCCGGTGCTCTGGAGGTCGTCAATGTAGACGTTGAAGCCAAGCCAGTCCTCGGCCGTTCCCTCCGGGCAGTCGTAGTAGATGTCGAAGTGGAAGGATTCGTAGGCCGACCAGTCGCGGGGGAGTGCGAAGCTGTGAATGCCGTAGGCTGTCTTCTCCTCCGTTGCTTCCGGCATGGTAAGCTTGAGCGCGCGCTTGCCGTGGGAGACGTGCTCGGTGGAGAGTTCCATGGGGCCGGGCTCATCGCTCAGCCAGCGCCCCCAGTTCCAGAGCGATTCCTCGCTTTCGAAGTCGTCGATGACCAGTGGTTCGGCAGGCGGACCGCCCTCTGCTGGGATG
>CAZIBA010000177.1:0-4802 GCA_964536795.1 uncultured Planctomycetota bacterium
CATCCCGAAGGCGAGCGAATGGAACTTTTGGTGGCACATCCCGCTGAAAAAGTTGTTGTATCCGTTGGCGAAACGCACCCGGTGCAGGGCGAAGGGATAGCCGGCTCGGGCTGCGCCCTCCACCATATTCAGCCCCACGGCTCGGTGAATGAACTCGTCCTCACCGTCGCCACCGGTGTGGGCGGTGAGGACTGCTTCGAGGTCGCCAGCGCACATGCTGTGCACGTCGAGGACGGCGTCGGGCCGGAGCGACCCGGCCAGTTGACCGATGGTCTGCTGCTCGGTCTCGGACAGGCCGTCCTTGGGGGCAAAGAACTCCTCCCGCACACAGCCGTCCGGATTGGCCACGGGCACCACCACCACACGCTGCCTTTCCCGGGTCAGGGCCCCGGCCTCCGAGACCAACCAGCGCAGTAGGGCCAGCCCCACCACCCGCGTCCCCAGCTCGTTGCCGTGCCGTCCACAGACGATCAAGGCAACCTGCTTCTCATCTGGGGAGCCCTCGGGCCCGGTCACAAAGACGGCCTGCACCGGACGACGCTCGGGAGAAAGGCCCAGGGGTTCAACGCTGGCCAGTCGGCTGTGTTTCGAGGCAAATCCGTCAACTGCGGTGCAGACCTCCTCGAACGTCGGGAAGGACGCTGTGTTCATCGCTTCCTCACAGCTCTTCAGTTGCCTCCCGGGCCTACGCTGGCGCCTGTCGCGTGGTTTCCTTCGGCCCTCCGGCCTGGGCCACCAGCAGAAGGACAACGATGATGACTGGTATCACCGACCAGAAGATGACGTCGGCGAAAGACTCGAAGATGTACGCCTGCCCGCGACCCGTGCGGACCACGTACTCCCAGATGGTCAGGGCAATGGTGTCGGCCACGTAGACCATGCAGGCAATGAAAGTCACCTTGCGACCCCAGGAGACGGGCACGTAGAGGCCGATGGAACAGACCACGAAGAGCAGCCCGACCAGCAGGTTGTGCGCTGCTGTACCGTAGTGATGGTTGATCGTGGGCGAGACGAACTTGCCGGTCTCGTCGAGCTCCGACAGATTCTCCTGCGACAGCGACCCCATGCCACCCATCAGGATGAGAAAGACGCCGAAGACCAACACCAACCCCTGAGCGATGTAGAACATCCGCTTCTGCCGATCCTCGCGGGTCGCATACACCGGACCGCGCGGCACCGGAACCACACCCTTCACAGCAGAACGGTCTTCCATGGCCTACTCCCTTCGTCCTGAGGCCAAGTCCGACCAGTAGTCTGACGTGAACCGGGACCGAGGGCAAGCGGATTCGACCACGGAAAAGCGGGTTGACTTCCGTCCGGCCGACCCTATGGTGGAGGGGAGCAGTCAGCGGAGGCAAGAGGGCCTGGGTCCTCACAGGTGAGGCGCCGACGGCTCGGTTCTACACGAGAGGGGGTCAACGATGGAGGCCGTGAAGAAGGTCAAGCTGGTCGTCTGGGTCGTTGTCCTGCTCTACCTGGTCCTGATCGTGCTGGCCAATCGAGAGCCCATCGAGATTTCCCTGCTTCCCTACACCGCAGCCAGCATCAAGATGTGGCAGGGGCTGCTGGCCGTGGTCATGCTCCTGGTGGGCTTCGCCATCGGCTTCTTCTCCGGCCGAGCCAGCGTGAAGGAGTAGCTGCCGACCGCTGGGTTCCTCCGACTGGGTCGCTGGGGGTCGCTGCGCGCCTGCTTCTCGTGTGCAACGTGACCGTTGCAGACTGTGGACACGAGCATGACACGGATCGTTCAACTCCTAATAGCAGCACCGGTGTTGGCGCTGACCATCGGCCTGCCTGCCGTGGGCGCTCAGGGCGATCAGGCCCTGGAACGGGCTCTCTTCGAACTCCCACTGGTCGCAGGTGGGGAAGCGCCGAAGGAGGCTGCCGAGCCGCTGGGCCCCGACCGTCCCCTGGAGCTGAACGGGCTGGCCGGGGAGCCGGTCCTGGTCCGCCTGGGGGTGCGTCAGTCGGGGCCGCTAAGGCCGAGCCAGTTCGACCTGACCTTGGAAGAGGAGAGCAGCGCGACCGCCTCGGCCACCTTCGTCCCGGAAGGAGCATTGGGTGCTGGTGGCCTCCAGAGCGTCTGGCTGGTCCTCGCCCTTTCTCCTGACATCCCGCCCGGTTCCTACGACGGCGAGCTGCGCTTCGCATCAGGCGACCGGAACTTCTCCGTTCCTCTCTACCTGACCGTGGGCACGGGCTTCCTTCGGGGGTCCGCCATTCGCCAGGTCCTGCTGCTCCGGCAGGGCGACACACCCCCGCAGGGCGAGGCGGCAACACTGGCCGGCGTCCCTTCTGCTTGGCCTGAGAGCTTGCCCGTCACCGTAACGGCCCTCGATGAACAGAACGGCGACCTGGCCCTGGACCTTTCCCGCCTCGATGCCCTCTTGGACGCTTTGCCTGAGGAGGTGCGCTCGACGTCGCCTTTGCCCGTCTTCCTGACTCCGCTGATGGACGACCTCTGCGAGCGCTTTCGCCTCAAGAAACTTGGCGCCACCTACGTCCTCACCCTCCACAGCCTCCTCACGCAACTGCGCGACCGGGCGACGGACCATCAAGCCACGTTTATCTTTGTGCCTCCCGCCGACGACGCCGAGGAGGACCCCGAGCGGTACGCCCTGGAGCAGCATCTGGTTATCCTCACGGAGACGCCCGGTGTGAACACCCTCCTCCCGGTGGACGGGCTGCTCGACCTGAAGCGGTCGCGCCAGCTCCAGCTCCTGAGCCTCGCAGACGGTTACCTGGTCGCAGGTCGGGACGGGGTGAGCCTGCTGCGGAAGCACGGGGGCGAGCGACCCGTCTGGCTGCGGGTGCCCGCGGGCGATCGGCTTCGCTCGAGCTTCTGGGCCTGGTCGGTGGGCGCCGAGGTGGTGATGCTGGAAGGCGAGGGCGTGGAGGCCCACCTGCTGTCGGCCTGCGCGGCCGTGGACCTCCACTACCTGGCCACCGCCGAGCACCTCGTCCGCCGGGCCCGGGCCAGCGGCAAGCCGGCCCCCGAGCGCTACGCCGAGCAGGCCCAGAAGTTCCTGGACGACCTCAAGGCCAAGGTGGAGCAGGAGGTCCGGGAGAGTGACAGCCCCGAGGACCCCGAAGCTCGTCGGGTGCAGGCGGACGACCTGACCACCTGGCGCGACGCCCTTCGACATCACGTCGAGGGCCTCGCCCGCGTACTCCAATAGGCAGGAGGAGCGCGCCGTGCACCTGCTGGGCCTGGACGTTGGTACCACCGCTACCAAGGCCATCGTCTTCGACGACGTCGGACACATCGTCTCCAGCGCCTACCGCGAGTATGCCTTCAGCCATCCCCGCCCCGGCTGGAGCGAGCTGGATGCCAACCAAGTCTGGCAGGCCGTGGTCGAGGCCGTCGCTGAAGCCGCTGCGGGTTCACCCGAACCGGTGCGGGCCCTGGGCATCTCCAGCATGGGTGAAGCGGCCACCGCGGTCGGCGGGCGGGGCCAGGTGTTGGCCCCCACCATCGTCAGCTTCTGCAGTCGAACCCGGGAGACCGCCTCCCGCTGGCCTGAGCTCATCGACCCCGCGGAGCTCTTTCGCATCACCGGGATGCCCCTCAGCCACATCTACACGCTGCTCAAGCTCCAGTGGCTGCGCGAGCACCAGCCCCGGGTCTTCAGAGACACCTGGAAGTTCCTCCTCTTCGAGGACTTCACCATCTTCAGGATGGGTCTCCCGCCCACCATCGACTACTCTCTGGCCGCCCGCACCATGGCCTTCGACGTGGTCGGGAAGCGCTGGGCCGACCGCGTCTTCGACCTGGCCGACCTGGACCCCGCGCTCTTCGCTGAAGCCCAACCCTCGGGAACCGTCGTGGGCGAGCTGCCCCGAAAGTCGGCGGACCTCCTGGGCCTGCCGGCGGGGTGCCTGGTGGTGACGGGCGGTCACGATCAGCCCGCCGGCGCCCTGGGTGCGGGTGTCATCACCCCCGGCGTGGCCATCGACGCCACCGGGACGGTGGAGTGCATAACCCCCGCCTTCGCTGAGCCGCACTTCGGCCAGGAGATGCTTCGGAGTGGCTTCGCCTGCTACCCGCACACGGTCTCGCCCCTCTACTGCACCATCGCCTTCAACTTCACGGGCGGGTCGCTCCTCCGCTGGTACCGTGACACCCTCGGCCAGGCCGAGCGGGAGCAGTCCCGGGCCGAGGGTCGTGACGTTTACGACGTCATTTTGGGGCAGATGCCCGAGGAGCCCACCGACCTGCTCGTCCTCCCCTACTTCACGGCCACCGCCACGCCCTACTTCGACCCCGAACCCACCAGCGCCGTCGTGGGCCTCCGTTTGAGCACGACCCGGGGCCAGCTCATCCGCGCGCTCCTGGAGGGGCTGAGCTACGAGATGAAGCTCAACATCGAACTGCTGGCCGAAGCAGGGATCGAACTTGAAGAACTCCGCGCGGTGGGAGGCGGCGCCAAAAGCGAGCGCTGGCTCCAACTGAAGGCCGACGTCTTCGACCGCCGAGTGGTGAGCCTCCAGACCAGCGAAGCAGCCTGTCTGGGCGTGGCCCTTCTGGCCGGTACCGCTGCGGGCGCCTACGGGTCACTTGAGGACGCGGTGGCTGCTACCGTCCGTCCCGTCAGGACCTACGAACCAGACCCGACGCGCGCCCGCTTCTATGACGAGCAGTTCACGCGCTACCGCCAACTCCATCCCCTGATGCGCACACTGAACGCAGACTTATGAACCCTCGAAGGAGTGAGAGATGTGCAGGCGAGCCCTTTGCCTTGCCGTGTTGATTCTCCCGTCTGTCGCCCTGACCGCGTTGGCGACGGAGAAGTTCAACGACA
>CAZIBA010000177.1:4812-5582 GCA_964536795.1 uncultured Planctomycetota bacterium
ATCGGTGACGACGACGATTTCGAGCCCGCCAGCGCCATCACCATCAGCTCACCCAGCGAAGCCGGCCGCTGGACCGTGGACACCTATCTGGAGAACCCCGCGCTCCCCGACGGCTGGGCGCCCTACGACCTGACCAAGCGCGGGAAGCCCGGCTGGATAAGCATGCGGGGCGTCATCGGCGACCACTACGGAGATTTCACCGTCGATGCCTCGGGCTTCAAGCTCACAAGAGACGGCCGGAACGCCTCGCCCCTCTACCTGGCCGTACGCTACAAGGACATGTGCCTGTCGCCCGAGTTGGACGTCTACTACGGGGCCGGACGGTGGCCCTACGAGGGTACCTCACCCGGCCTCTACGCCTCGACCGGCCGAGAGAACCAGGAGCTGGGGGGCATCCCTTACGTGCGCCTGGGCGAGCTGGGCGGCAAGAACGACAAAACCTGGCGGACGGCCCTGTGCCAGATCGCCCCGGGCACGGTGAAGGCCGAGAAGGGCCGGTTCGGGTTTTCCATCGGCTACCCCGCCTCCTGGGGACGAAGCACGGTGTACGGCGAGTTGCGGGTGGACTGGATCGAGCTGTCCGACAAACCCATCACGCCCGAGCCCGACGTCCCCGGCTTCTGGCCCGATGCGTCGGCCCATAACAACTTCAAGGACCTCCCTAAGACCGGCTTCCTGGTGGACGGCCAGCCCTTCTTCCCCGTCATCCTCTACGTCAACGACGCCGTCACCAGCGCCCGCGAGAACTCCTACGAACTCTGGAAGCGGGC
>CAZIBA010000178.1:0-5566 GCA_964536795.1 uncultured Planctomycetota bacterium
CAGGGCGGCCTGGGCGATGCGCACCACCTCGTCGAAGTCGGTGGTCAGGGTCTCGGCCAGGGCGGTGGTGTAGATGCAGACGTTGACCGAGTGGTTGAAGGTGTACTCGTCGTAGTTCTTGATGGAGGTGAGGGCGATGAGGGGCATGCGCTTGGTCTGCACGGTCTCGGCCATGGCCGCGGCCACCTCGTTGGCCTGGCCGAAGGAGGCCCGCTCTCCCCGGCGCAGCTCCACCATGATGTCCTGGAGCACGCTGATGGCGTTGACGTAGACCTCTCGGCTGACGTCCTCATCCACCAGGGCCTCGCCGACGGCCCCCTCGCCCACGCCCAGCCCGACCACCCCGCTCTCCACCAGTGGCTTCTCCTCCAGGACCAGCCTGGTGATGCCCTGTTGAGCGAAGCGGGCGTTGATCTCGGCAGCCCCACCCCCCTCGGACTCCAGCAGCGCCTCCACCAGCCGACGGACCTCCCCGGCGGTGACCCCGCGTTCGAAGCGCACCCCCCAGGCCTCCCGTTGGCGCAGGGCACGGATGAGTCGGTGGGCGTAGATGCTCAGGTCGTACAGGGGTCGGCCCTCGAAGACCAGCAGGCCCTCCCGGATGCCCAGCACCAGCAGACCCTCGCGCCGGAAGTAGGAGTCCAGGGAGCTGACCACGTTGTCGGTGGCCGTCAGCACCCGCCGGTGCCCCGGGAAGTAAAGCAGTCCGTTCATCAGGGCCACCACCAGGGCCCGCACCACCTGCTCCACCACCTCTACGGACATGGCCACTGCTCCGTTCCCTTACCCCTCAACTTCCTCCGACGCCGGCTCCCCTTCCTCCGCCGAGGGCGCGGCCAGACGGGCCTGGACCGCGGCCAGGGCCTGGCCGGCCCGCTCCCGCACCTGCCGACCCCCACCCGTCAGACCCAGCAGCCAACTCTGGGACAGGCCGCCCAGCAGTTCCAGCGACCGCACCGAGCCCACCCGGGCCAGGGAGGAGAGGGCAGCCAGCCGCTCCTCCAGACTGCCCCCCGGCCAGTGGCGCCGAGCGGCCTCCTCCAGCAGGACCTCCTCGGCCAGGGGATGACCGCTCTGGCCCAGCAGGTAGAGGATGGCCCCCCGCCTGAACCCGTCGCCGTCGGCCAGGAGGTCGGCGAGCACGCTGACGGCCCGCGGGTCCTCGATCTCCACCAAGGCGCGCAGGAGGGCCCGAACCGCATCCGGGGCCACCTCGCCCAGCAGGCGCTCCACCAGCGGGACCATGCGGATGGTGCGACAGGCCAGGACGAGCGAGACCACCCGCTCCAGGGGGGGAGGATGCTCCTGGTCGTCCAGTCGGCGCTGCAGCCAGTCCACCAGTTCGTCCTGGCAGGCGCGGATGAAAGGGCTCAGTTCCCTGGTGGACAAGGCCGGTTCACTCTCCAGCACCAGTAAGCCCAGGGCCCGGGCCGAGTTCGCCTGGTGGCGCCGGCTCACCCGCTCCAGCGGTCCGCGCCAGCGCTCCTCCCCCTGGAGGTATTCCCGGAAAGCCCGTCTGCAGACCTCCGGGGCAAGGAGCAGGGCCTCCAGGTCCTCCCGACCGAGCTGAGCCGCGCCCCCGAGAAAGCGACCGGCGAGGTCCATCTCACCGTCCCCCTGGCTGAGCTGTCGGCTGAGAAACACGCTCAACTCCCGCAGGATGCGCTCCCGCGCGGCTGGCTGATCCTCCAGCAGGAGCAACTCCAACAGGACGTCACTGTAGGCCGGGGTGACCCTGTCCAGCCCCAGGACGTAGCGCCGCCCTCCCAACTCCTGCCTCAGGTCCACGAACCGCTCGGCCAGGGCCGCCAGGTCCACCTCACGGTCCTCGGCCCGGGGCGGACGGGAACCGTCCCCCTCCAGCTCCTCCTCGGGCTCCTCCGCGGAGGTCTCCGGTTGTACGGCGAGCGTCTGCAAGGCCGTCTCCCCGAAGCTCAGGCGTCGGCGGCCGCTCTCGGCCCGGCTGAAGATGGCTTTGAGGAGTTCGGCCAGGTCGGGACTCAGGGTCAGGCTCATGCGGTCGGCGTCAGGGGCCAGCCAGCGGAGCAGGGCCTCAGGCGAGGCCATCATCTGGCCGGCCACCCGGGAGAGGACCTCCCGGCGGCGCTGCTCGTCAGGCTCGGAGAGGGCCACCAGCAGTCGTTCGTTGACCCCGTCCAACACCTGCGAGAGGATCTGCGAAGCCCTCGCCGGAGTGAGCTCTCCGGGCTCCTCCTCGGTCTGGACCAGGCTGCGGACCACGTAGACGATGAGATCGCTGGTGTGCACCTCCTCGTCGCTGGCTCCGGCGAATCGTCTCAGGGCCTGGCCCAGCGAGGACAACCTGCGCCCCACCTCCGGATCGAGCAGCAACGAGCGCAGAAGCGCCTTTTCCCGGCCGCTGATGCCCAGCTCCCCCAGGCGGTTCAGCACGTACTGCTCGGGCAACACGCCCTGCTCGTATCGGGCCAACGTGCGCACCACCTCAACGTCCTCCTCACTGGTCAGGTAGCGACCCATCTCGTAGGAGAACTCGATGATGAAGACGTGGGACACGTCACCCTCGGAGAGCAGCTCCCGGGCGCCACCGGCCTCCTGCAGCGCCTGCGGCTCAAGGAGCAGCGGCTCGGCCAGGGCCTCCAGCTCAGGGATGGTCACCCCGGGCTCGATGGAGACGTAGCGGATCAGCCGCTTGACCAGCTCGGGAGCGAACTCCTTGGCGATGCGGTCGTCAGCTCCGAACTTCTCACCGCCCACGAAGATGGCGTCCGGCTGGATGAACAGTGACACCGCTTCCTGGTGGGCGAACACCGTCTGGGCCGCCTCCAGCCAGACCTCAAGCTGCTTGGCCAGACGGTCGTGACCGGGGGGGTAGAGCTTGCGGCTCTTGACGTAGGCCACCAGACGATAGAGGAAATCCCGCAGCGCCGACCGGGGCGCCCGGCTGGGCCGGGGGGAAGCGGACGCCGCCCCGGGAGCTCCCGGGGTGGGGTGCTCGTCGCTGGTCGGGTCCTCTGGCGTGACCGTCAAGGCAAGCTCCGTTGCTCTCGGCGCGGGCGGACCGAAACGGACCAACCGGCCGGGCGCCCCCGCTGGCCAGCGGCCGTACGACCAGGAGCCGGGCGCGGTCAGCGAGTCCCGATGGACCTTGACCGCCCGCCGCGCCAACCTTATTGTGCTTGGCGCGCCCGTGGAACACCTACTACAATACATCGGCCTGCAGGGGACGCAACAATAGGAGAGGCGTCCCCGGAAACACCCAGAGGAAGGAGTTGACGATGAGTGACGAGCCCACTGGAAGCCCGTCCCCGGAAGACGGCGAGGGGGCTGCTCTGGTCATCAGCCAGGACCGGGACGGGGTGCTGCTGCTGACCGTCTCGGCCAGCCAGGTCGACGACAAGAACGCCGACGGTCTCGGCCTGCAGCTCGAGCAGGCGGCCTCGGCCCTGCCCCAACCCCGCGTGGTGCTCAACCTGGAGCGGATCGAGTACCTTTCCAGCGCCGCTCTGGGCGTGTTCATCGCCTTCCGCCAGAAACTGGACCGCGAGGGGGGCAAGCTGCGGCTCTGCGGCCTGCAGCCCAAGATCGTCCAGGTCTTTCGGCTGACCAAGCTCAACCGGGCCTTCGACATCCGTGGCGACCTGGAGGGCGCCCTGACCGACTTCTGACGCCCGGGCGGGAGACGTGTCCGGGTCCCAAGTACGTCATCTTTCGAGGAGGAGACCAATGGAGGTGGGGCCTCTGCTTGCAGCCACCATCGAGCACGGCGCCAGCGACCTGCACCTGCAGGTGGGCTCGCCGCCCATGCTCCGGATCAACGGTGTCCCCCGGCTGCTCCAGATGGACCCCTTGAGCCGGGAGGACGTCAACGCCCTGGCCGAGGACCTGCTCTCCCGGGGGGGACGGGAGGAGCTCCCCACCACGGGCAGTGTGGACCTGTCCATCGAGTCCTCCGAGGGGGCCCGCTTCCGGGTGAACCTCTTTCACCAGCGGGGGACGCTGGCCATGGTGCTGCGGGCCATCCCCCTGCGCATCCCCACCTTCGAGGAGCTGAACCTGCCCCCCGTCGTCGAAGAGATCGCCTCCTCGGAGCGCGGGCTGGTCCTGGTCACCGGAACCACGGGCAGCGGCAAGTCCACCACCCTGGCGGCCATCATCGACCACATCAACACCACCCGGGCCGTCAAGATCGCCACCATCGAGGACCCCATCGAGTACGTCCACACCAACAAGACGAGCATGGTGGCCCAGATCGAGGTGGGCCGGGACACCCCCGACTTCTTCGAGGCCATGCGCCGGGCCCTCCGCCAGGACCCCGACGTCATCCTGGTGGGCGAGCTGCGCGACCTGGAGAGCATGCGCACCGCCATCCGGGCCGCCGACACCGGTCACCTGGTGCTCTCCACCGTCCACACCACCAACGCCCCGCAGACGGTCGAGCGCATCGTCGCCCTCTTCCCCCAGAACGAGCACGAGCTGCTCCTCACCCAACTGGCCATCAACCTGGAGGCGGTCATCAGCCAACGCCTGGCCCGGAACATCGACGGCTCCGGACGAATACCGGCCCTGGAGATCATGCGGGGGACCCCGGTGGTGAGGAAGCTCATCCTTGAACACCGCCTCTCCGACCTCCCTCAGGCACTGACCAGCCGGGACCTGGGGATGTGCTCCTTCGACCGCTACCTGGCCGACCTCTACCACGACAAGCGCATCTCCGGCACCGAAGCCATGAGACTGGCCAGCAACCCCGAAGCCGTCAGCCTGATGCTCCGGGGCATCACCTCCTACGAAGGGGGCATCATCACCTGAGGCCAGGGTAGTCTCGGCACTGTCCGCCAGGCCGACGTCCTGAGGAGCTCCTGCGAGGGTCTGGCTTGCATGGCAGGGAGTCTGGAAACGGAAACGGAGGAACGGAAGGATGAAAGAGGTCAAGCCCAAGAAGCTGAAGGTCAACGTGAAACCGGTGTTTGTGCAGCTGGTGCACAGTGCTGCCTACGAGGGGCCGTGTCGGGTGGGGAAGTTGGAGGCCCTGACGCCCGAAAACGAAAGAAAAGCGGGCAAACGAAGGTACGAGGAGTTCGTAGCCGACCTGCGGGAGAACCTGAGCGCAGAGACCCACGTCCTGCAGCCGACCTACCTGGAATGGGGCGACGACTTCGTCGTCCCCGAAAGCGAGCTCCGCAAGCTGGAACCCGAGGTCTACGACGCAGACCTCATCCTCATGGCGTCCACGGGCCTGCCGCAACCTCCCTCCGTGGCCATTGCCCAGCGGTACCGGAAGCCGGTGGGGATGATGGGATGGGTAGCCAGCGTGGACATCTGCGCCTACCTCCGGGCCCGGGGCCAGGAAGGCTACGCCTTCCTCGATTTCGAGGACCTGAACCACTTCCTCTCGCTGGCCAGAGTGCGCAAGGCCGTGCGCCAGAGCAGATTCCTCATCGCCCTGGAGGGGGGCGTCGTACCCGCCGGGGTTGTGAGCAGCATCTGGGACCTGGAGGGGCTGAAGGGTCGCTATGGGGTGGACTACGTCTGCGTGCCCGCGGAGGACATTTTCCAGGAAATGACCCACCTGCCCGACGAGGCCCTG
>CAZIBA010000179.1:0-5563 GCA_964536795.1 uncultured Planctomycetota bacterium
GGCCAGCGTATATCAGGAAGGAGCGCCCAGAGCCGACCCGTGTCTCTTCGAGTTGGAGGTCCCCGTACTGGGTATCTGCTACGGGATGCAGCTTGGCTGTGAGCTGCTGGGTGGCACGGTGTCGGCGGGGACGGGCGGGGAATACGGTCGTACTCTCCTCCAGGTGCAGTCGGCCGACGGGCTGTTCCGGGGACTGCCGGCCGAGATGACCGTGTGGATGAGCCACGGTGACGTGGTCTCGGCCGTGGACGGCAGTTTCCAGGTGCTGGCCAAGACGCCCGGGTGTCCGCTGGCTGCGGTGGGCCACGCGCAGCGGCCCTTCGTAGGCGTTCAGTTCCACCCCGAGGTCTCCCACACCCCTCTGGGCCGGGAGATGCTGAGCAACTTCCTGGACCTCTGTGGGGTGGAGCGCACCTGGCGGGTGGAAGCCTTCATCGATTCCTCCGTGGCCGACATCCGTCAACGGGTCGGTGAGGCCCGGGTGGTGTGTGGGTTGTCTGGGGGCGTGGATTCGGCCGTTACCGCGGCCCTGGTGGCTCGGGCCGTGGGTCGGCAACTGGTCTGCATCTTCGTGGACAACGGTCTCCTGCGGTCCGGCGAGGCCGGGGAGGTGGTGTCGGTCTTCCGGGAGCACTTCGACGTGGAACTGCGGGTGGTGGACGCTGCCGAGCGCTTCCTTGCCCGACTGGTGGGTGTGAGCGACCCCCAGGAGAAGCGCAGGATCATCGGCCACGAGTTCATCGAGGTCTTCAAGGCCGAGGCCGCCTCCATCCGCGAGGCCCGCTTCCTGGCCCAGGGTACGCTCCATCCGGACGTTATCGAGAGCGGGGCCTCCTGGCACGGACCGGCGGCGGTCATCAAGCTCCACCACAACGTGGGCGGGCTCCCCGAGGAGTTGGGCTTCGAACTCGTTGAGCCGCTCCGCGACCTCTTCAAAGACGAGGTGCGCCGACTGGGCCGCGCCCTGGGACTGCCCGGCCCGGTGGTGGGTCGCCATCCCTTCCCGGGGCCGGGCCTGGCCGTGCGGGTGGTGGGGGAGGTGACCGGCGAGCGACTGGAGATCCTTCGGGCTGCCGACAAGATCCTGCTTGACGAGATCAGGGGCGCCGGTCTATATGAGCGGTTGGGACAGTGCTTCGTGGTGCTGGTTCCCGTCCGTTCGGTGGGGGTGCAGGGGGATGCCCGCACCTACGGGTACGTGGCCGCGATCCGGGCCGTGGAGACCCAGGACTTCATGACGGCCGACTGGGCCGAGCTGCCCTGGGACTTGCTGGGTCGCATCTCCAGTCGGCTGACCAACGAAGTGCGGGGAGTGAACCGGGTCGTCTACGACGTCTCCAGCAAACCCCCCAGCACCATCGAGTGGGAGTAGGCTCAGCCAGAGACGAGGACGAGGTCCGCGGGTCCGAGCCTGGCGGCGTCGGGGCCGTGGCGGACAAACGTGGCAGGACCACAAGGAGACGACCGTGATGCGATCAGATCCCCGACTGAGAACCGCTGCTCGGGACCCGGGAAAGGTCGCCGCTTTGCTCCTTGGCCTTCTGGTCGTGGGGGCGGGGTCCTGGGCGGGCTGCGGCAAGGCGGAGGAGACCCCCATCGTCAGCTTCTTCACCATGGAGTACACCGCCCGCACGGCGACCGACTGGAAGGAACTGGAGAAACGCTTCAACGAGTCCCACGACGACGTCCAGCTGAGCATCACCGTGGCCGACTGGGGCTCCGCCAAGGTCAAACTTGAGAACCTGGTGAAAGATGGGGAACAGCCCGACCTGGCCACGCTCCCTGCCGACTGGTTCCTGAAGTACTACGCTGACGGTCACCTGGCCCCCCTGGACAACCTGACCAGCAAGGACTTCCTCTCCCGTTTCCATCCGGCGGCCCTGCGTACGGGGACCGTGGCCGGTCGGCGCTACGCCTTGCCCTTCGGGCTGGACGTCCGCTTCCTCTACGTCAACCGGAAGATGCTCTCGGCCACCACCGGGGCCACTGAGTCCCCTCCGGCTCCGACCACCTGGGATGAACTGGCCCAGGCGGCCCGCGCCATGCAGGCCCTCAGTGACGACGTGCGCGAGGCCGCGGGTCTGCCAGCCCAGAGCTACGGTATGGGTCTGCCCCTGACTCCCAAGGAGGCCCCCAACACGTTCGCCTACTTCCTGTGGACCGCTGGTGGCCGCTTCTTCGACGACGAGGGCAACGTGGCCTTCGATTCCCCGGAAGGGCGCCAGGCCTTGACCTTCATTGCCGAACTGGTCTCCACGGGCGACGCCACCAATCCGGACCCGTTGACCTTCGGCCGGGAGACGCTCGAAGCCCTCTTCCGCACGGAGAAGCTGGGCCTGCTCATCACCGGGCACTGGCTCCGGGCCACCATCCTGGAGGAGCGTTCCCGGGTGAGGTTCTCCCAGGAGCCGTTGCCCGTCCGGAGCACCCGGGTCGTTCCGGTTGCCTGTGACTACCTGGTGCTCTTCGCCAAGAGCGAGCAGCGCAAGGAAGCCTGGCAGTTCGTCGATTTCCTCTACCAGCCCGAAAACCGGAGGACAGAGAGCGGCTGGATTTTCCTCGACCCCCAGCAGGGCAAGTCGCGCATTCCTGAGTTGGCGGCTCTCCTGGAGGCCATGCCCGACCAGGTCTTCTGGAAGGAAATCCGCGCGGCCCTGGAGCTGGCCCGTTTCATGCCTCTGGAGGCCGCCTGGCCGGAGGTCTCCGAGGTGCTGGCCAAGGAAATCGTCGCCGCCTGCACTGGAGAGAAGTCACCCGAAGAGGCCCTGGCCGACGCAGCCCAGACAGCCCAGGAACTCATCGACAACCGGCGCAAAGGCCCCGACGCCTCGTCCTGACCGGCCTTTCTCGGACCCACTTACTGCCGGGACCTGGCCGTCCGTTTGAGAAGTTGCTCGTAGCCGGTCAGGTTTCCGGGTGGCGTGACCCGGGCGGGGTCAAGCCCAGCTCCCTCCTGTGTCAACCAGGCCTCCCATCGCTTCTGGACTGCCCGACGCTCCTCCGCCGAAGACCGCCAGTGGTAGCCCAGGTCCCTGCCCGTCAGCCAGCGCAGGGCGCACCCGGCCATGGCACCCAGCGGCGCGGCTCCTCGCCGGGCCCCGGCGACCTCGCTGGGAAGCGGGTCGGTGGCCCAACTGGCCCGGTCGTTGGTCAGTTGGCTGACGAAAAAGGGCAGGACCTCGGAGCGCCTGGTGTTCACCAGGGCTTGGTAAGCGGCCCGGACCACGTCAAGGGAATCGTCCTGGGCAAGCCTCTCCAGAGCGGTCAGCACCCCGTCCTCCCCGTGGTACTTGGTCAGACCGGAAGCTGCGGCCCTGCGAACCGGGGGGGCTGTGTCTCTGCTCAACCGGAGCAGGACTCCGACCGTGCCTTCATCCCCGAGCGAGCCCAGGGCCTGGGCCACGGCCTCTCTGACCAGGGGCGACGGGTCGTCGGCTCGAGCCCGCACGACCGACGCCGCGTCTCCTGCCCCCAGAACGGTGAAGGCCCGCACGGCCGCAGCTCGAACCTGCTCAGAGCTGTCGTCCAGCGCCGGCAAGAGCTTCTCAGCGTCCGCAGCATCCCCCACGATGACAAAAGCCTGGAGGACCTCCTCCCGCACCTGCTCACTTGGGTCCGACAGAAGCGAAACCACGGTGCTCAAGCACTCCCGGCCCAGAAGCTGGGCCAGGCCGTACACGACCTCGGCCCGGACGGACGGGTCACCGTCGGCGAGCAGGGGAGCGAGCCGTTGAGCTGCCGACTCCTTGCCGGTCACTTCCAGCAGGGCCACGCCCAGCCGACGGGCCCCGGGCTCCGGGTCGCCGAGCAGCTCCCCTGTCACAGCCAGGCTCTCCTCCCTGTCGATCTGGTGGGCAGCCAGGGCGGCCCGACGAAGTTCAGGGCCGCTCAGTTGCCGGGCCAGGCGAAGGAGTTCGAACAAGGCCTCAGGGGGAAGCTCCATGAGCCTGGCCGTGCCGATGGCGGCGAAGAGTGGCTCGGCCAGGTGGGCGACGGCCGCCCTGACCCGGACTTCGACGGGCAGCAGGTCGCCCTGCTTCAGCTCTTCGAAATAATCGGCCACGCGGAGGTCGAAGAGTTCACCCCGGCTTCCCAGGTGCTTGCGAAGCAGGTCGACGCCTTTGTCCTCCCTCTTGCCGAGCTGGCGCTTGGCCCAGGTGGCCTTGGTGTCGTCGGCCGCGGCCAGGGCACGCAGGACGACCTCCTGGTGCCAGCGGCGGCCGAAGAGCAAGCCCACCGTCAGGACCAGCACGGCAACGGCGGCGGTGATGGTCAGGAGGAGTCGGCGGCGTCGGCGGATGGCGTACCTGTCCATCTGTAGTCTCCGGAAACCGTCCGGACGGCCCCAGCGGGACCGCGCTGGTCGCACTTCAGAGCCGACGCAAAGGGTAGCGACAGCGGAAGGACGGGTCAAGGCGGGGGTTGGCGATTCTCGTTGACAGGCCGGGGGCCGATGGTACAATAGCCGGGTCTGAAACCGCGTGTGCCACGACTTCCGTACTGGAAAGGAGAGAGGGGATATGGCCATCAAGATAGGCATCAACGGGTTCGGGCGCATCGGGCGACTGGTGTTCCGGGCGATGGCGGAGGAGGGGGGCTTCGACGTCGTCGCCGTCAACGACCTGCAATCGGCCGAGGTGCTGGCTGCGCTGCTCCGTCGGGACAGCACCCACGGCCCCTACAAGGGGACGGTGGAGGCGGCTGAGGACGCCATGATCGTGGACGGAGAAGGTGTGAAAGTACTTGGCGAGCGCGACCCGGCGCAACTCCCTTGGAAGGAGCTGGGGGTAGAAGTGGTGGTGGAGTCCACCGGTGTGTTCCGGAAACGTGGCGAGTGCGAGAAGCACATCCAGGCCGGGGCCGAAAAGGTGCTGCTGAGCGCCCCGGCCCGCGACGAGCTCGACGCCACCATCGTCATCGGGGTCAACGACGACGTGCTCAAGCCCGAGCACACCATCATCTCCAACGCCTCCTGCACCACCAACTGCGTGGCGCCGATGGCCAAGGTCCTCAACGACACCCTCGGCATCGACTACGGGCTGATGACCACGGTGCACGCCTACACCAACGACCAGTGCATCCTGGACATGGTGCACAAGGACCTGCGCCGGGCACGGGCCGCGGGCGTGAACCTCATCCCCACCACCACCGGGGCGGCCAAGGCCGTGGGTGTGGTCATCCCCGAGCTCAACGGCAGGATGGACGGGATGGCCATCCGGGCGCCTGTGGTCGATGGCTCCATCATCGACCTGACGGTGCTGCTCAAGAAGAACACGACCGTGGACGAGGTCAACGTCGCTTTCAAGGAGGCGGCCGAGGGCAGTCTGAAGGGGCTGCTCGAGTACTCCGAGGAGCCCCTGGTCAGCAGCGACATCATCGGCAACCCCCACTCCTGCGTCTTCGACGCCGAGAACACCCGGGTCATGCAGGGCAACCTGGTCAAGGTGCTGGGCTGGTACGACAACGAGTGGGGTTACTCCTGTCGCTGCGCCCAACTGATCAAGATGATGATGCCTTCGTAGGCTTCGGGGTCCGGGCGCGTGGCCCGCCCAAACTGCGCGCC
>CAZIBA010000180.1:0-5546 GCA_964536795.1 uncultured Planctomycetota bacterium
TGGAGCTCAAGTTCTCGGTGGGCATCTGGTACCTGTCACCGATGGGGAGTCGGTTCCACGAGCGCTACGGGCCCGAGCTCTCGGTGGAGGAACGGATCGAGTTGGCGGCCGGGCTGAAGCGCTTCGGCGTTCAGGGCATCGAGGCCCACTACCCCAACGAGGTGAACGAGGAGAACCTCCGTCTCTACAAGCAGTTGGGGAAGGAGGCGGGCATCAGGCTCATCGCCATCGCCCCATTCATCTTCTACGACCGGGCCTACGAGTTCGGGTCGCTCTCCAACCCGGTGGGGATGTGGCGGGACCAGGCCACGGCCTGTCTGGTCAGGTGCCTGCGTCTGACGAAGGAGGCCGGGGCCACCCACTGCATCGTCTGGCCGGGCAGCGACGGTTACACCATCCCCTTCGGGCAACACTTCTACCAGATGTGGGAGTACTTCGAGTCGAACGTGGCCGAGGCCATGGACGAGGTCCCGGGCGTACGCGTGGCCATCGAGCCCAAGCCCTACGAGCCCGTCCCCAACAACATCTACCGGACCACGGCCGACGGCCTGCTCCTCTGCCGGGATATCGAAGCCCGTCTCACCAACCCCAAGAACCGTGAGCTCATCGACCAAGGACACGCCCTGGTGGGTCTCCAGCCCGAGATCGGACACATCCGCATGGGCTTCGAGGACACCCCCTACGCCTTCGCCCGGGTGATGCGCGAAGGACGACTGGCACACACCCACTGGAACTCCCAGCCCTTGGGCAACTACGATCAGGACCTGAACGTGGGCGCGGTCGGCTGGGAGTCGGCCGAGGCCGCCCTCTACGCCCTGAAGATGTTCGGCTACCAACGCTACTTCGGCATCGACATAAACCCGGAGCGCATGCCGCCTGAGAAGGCCATCGAGATCAACACGACGGTGCTCCGCATCATGAACGACCGAATCAACCGGCTCCCCCACGAGCGCATCCTGGAGTGCTACTACGAGCCGGAAGAACACCGGGGCGAACTGGAGATGATCCTGGCCGAATCCCACAGGTGAGGGAGCTGGACCAAAGACAAGGGGCTTAAGCCCCTTGCCTGAAGTCGTTGCTTCGTAGTAGAGGTCACTATGGAGTTCCGTTCGAGAACAGCCCGCTTGGTTTTCTGTTCTGCGCTGGCCCTGGTCTGTGCTGAGGACCTGCTCGCCGACGATTGGCCGCAGTGGCGCGGGCCCAGGAGCGACGGCATCAGTTACGAAACCAACTGGCAGGCCGTCTGGCCCGAGCAGGGACCCCGAAAGCTCTGGCAGAAGAAGGTCGGCATCGGTTACACGGCCGTGGCCGTCCGCAGCGGTCGGGTCTACACCATGGGCAACGACGGCACCAACGACGTTATCTGGTGCCTCGATGCAGATACGGGCGAGGAAGTCTGGAGCTACCGCTACCCCTGCAAAGGCGGTGGGGGAGGCTATCCCGGCACTCGCATCACCCCCACGCTCGACGGCGACCGCCTCTACACCCTGAGCCTCAAGGGGCACGTCTACTGCCTCGATGCTGACACGGGTGAGCTGGCGTGGTCCAACGATACGGCCAAAGAGCTGGGGGTCCGGGGTGGCCCTCACGGCTTCAGTTGTCATCCGGTCGTCGTCGGCGACAAGGTCATCTTCGAGCTGGGCGCAAAGAAGGGCGCCGTCGTCGCTTTCGAGAAGACCACCGGTGCCGTGCTCTGGCAGGCAGGAACGCAGAAGGTGGGGCACTCCTCGCCGATCGTTTACGAAGGTGAAGGCACGCCCTACCTCATACTCTTCGCGGCGTCGGCGCTGGTCGGGATGGGCCTGGAGGATGGTGAGGAGCTTTGGCACTTCCCCTGCAAGATCGACTACAACTGCAACATCGCCACCCCCATCATCTCGGGCGACACGGTCTTCATTTCCTCCACGTATTACGACAAAGGCTCGGTTCTGCTCAGCCTGGCCGGGGGCACGCCCACCGTCCTCTGGCAAAGCAAGGAGATGGGGAACCACTGCAGCAGTTGCGTTCTCTACGAGGGGTACCTCTACGGCTTTGACGGCCGCGTGGACACAAAAGCGGGCAAGGGTGTCCTGAAATGCCTCGACTTCAAGACCGGACAGGTGAAGTGGGCTGAAAAGGGTTTCGGGACCGGTGGGCTGATGTTGGCCGACGGCAAGCTCGTCATCCTCGGCGACCGGGGCGACCTGGCCGTCGCTGAAGCCTCTCCCAGCGGCTTCAAGCTCATTTCCCGGGCCAAGGTGCTCGAAGGCAGGTGCTGGAACATGCCCGTCCTGGCTGGTGGGCGCATCTACTGCCGAAGCTTCGAGGGCGACCTGGTCTGCGTGGACGTGAGGAAGCAGTGACCCGGCGAGGCCGCCGCCCAACGGTCGGGGGGACGTGTGCAGGCAGGTGAACGGTGAGGGACCTGCGCTGTCTTCGCGCGGAGGGAGTTGGTCGATGAAGAGCGCCCGGCTGGTGACGGTGTGGGTGCTGGTGGTGGTCTGGTGTGTGCCTGTTATCTGGCCGCTGTCAGCTTCGGGGGAGGAGGCACAGAAGCCCGTCTGGACCAACCTGGGGTTGGGTGGTGGCGGGGGGATGTTCTCACCGGCCGTCTCACCCCTGGACGGCAAGCTGATGTTCATCAGTTGCGACATGGGGGGCTTCTACCGCAGCGCCGACGGCGGGCGCAGTTGGCGGATGGTCAACTTCCGTCAACTGGCCGGGAACACACGCTGCGCCCCCGTCTTCCACCCGACCGACGTCAACACCATCTACGCTGCCGACTGGCACCGGGGCCTCTGCATCAGTCGCGACAAGGGCGTCACCTGGACACCCGTTACGGAGAACCCGCCCTGGGGACGGGCACGGATTACGGCCCTGGGCATCGGCCGCAACGACGGCCGGCCGCTCTTGGTCGGCGCGGGTGACGCTACGTACGTGAGCGGGAACGGCGGGGAGTCCTGGAGAGGGTGCGAAGGTCCCGAAGGACAGATGCTGGGGTTCCACGTCACCGGGGAGGCAAGGGAGCAAGGCTCCACCATCTGGGCCGCCAGCGATAAGGGGGTCTGGCGCTCCGACGACGGAGGGAAGACCTGGGGCCTCAAGACCAAAGGGCTTCCCTGGACCGACATCCGCAGCTTCGCCGGCGGAACGGACCCGCAGACGGGGGAGACGGTGCTCTTCGTCACCATCCCCAGCAAGGCCGTTGACGGCGCGTTCGCCGGTGGGGTGTACCGCTCGGGAGACCTGGGCGAGACCTGGCAGAGCGCCATGGGCGAGGGCATCAAAACCCGTCTGGGCAAGATCGACCGCTGGGGCGCCGGCGACATCGCCCAGTACCGCTGGCTGGCCATGGGAGGCACCGCCTCTCTCGTGTTGCCCGTCGGGCCCTCCAGAAACAAGCTCTTCTCGGGCGACCCGTCCGTAGGGGCGAGACCCGTACGGGCCAGCAACCAGACCCGGGTCCTCTACGTCAGCAACTACGGCACCGGCTACTGGCCTCCGTACCACAACACCGTCTATCGCTCCGCCGACTCAGGTCACACCTGGGAACACTGCTTCACCGGCGACCCCCGCCGGGAGGGCACCAACGTCGAGCTGGGCTGGTACACCTACGACATAATGTGGGACCCAGGCGACTGGGGTATGGCCGCCAGCGCCAGCGACCCTGACCTGGTGATGCACGCCGGCGGCAAGCTCTACGTCACCGAAGACGGGGGCCAGAGCTGGCACCAGCGCTACACCGGCCGGGTCCCCGGCCAGGGCCCGCCGGCCAAGGGCCAGCGCTGGCAGTCCATCGGCCTCGAGGTCACCACCACCTGGGACTATGTGATAGAACCCACCGACCCCCGGAGACACTACATCTGTTACACCGACATCGGCTTTGCCCGCAGCACCGACGGCGGCCGGACCTGGACCCACAGCACACAGGGCAGCCCCTGGAGGAACACCTGGTACGGGATCGTCTGCGACCCGGAGCGCCCGGGCGTCATCTACGCCGCCTGCTCCAACGTCCACGACATCCCCCACTCCACCTACACCACGGCCGAACGACGACGGGGACCGGGCGGTGCCTGTCTGAGCACCGACTTCGGAGCCACCTGGACAGCCATCTCCGAGGGCCTGCCCGACGCCCCCGTCACCTCCATCGTTATGGACCCCAGCAGCCCCGCCGATGCGCGCACCTTCTACGTCACCAGCATCGGCCAAGGCGTCTTCAAATCCACCGACAGCGGCCGACACTGGGTGAAGAAGTCGCGTGGCCTGGGCGCACCTGAGAACATGCAGGCCTGGATGATCCAACGCCACGACGATGGTACGCTCTACGCCTGTGTCACCTCGTCCCGCGAGGGGAGTGAGTTCCCCACCATAGGCTGTGGGCTCTACAGGTCCACGGACGGGGCCGAGAGCTGGAAGCACATCAGCACGAGCCTGCCCCTGGGCTGGCCCACCGGTTTCGCCGTCCATCCCGAGGACCCGAAGGTCATCTACCTCTGCGCCTCCTGTGGCTGGCACTGCCAGACGGGCGGGCTCTACAAGACGACCGACGGTGGGAGCACGTGGACCTGCATCTTCAACAAAGAGTCGCCCGACTACCTTGGCCGGGGGCTGGAGTCGTTTTTCGTGCGCCTGCACCCCGACGATCCGGAGACGGTCTACTACTCCACCGGAACCCAGGGCCTGATGCTCAGTCGGGACGGCGGCAAGACCTGGAGCTCTTTCCAGGAACTCCCCTTCGACAACATCCACCGCGTGACTTTCGACCCCGGCGACCACAAGGTCATCTACGTGACCACCTTCGGCAGCGGCGTCTGGCGCGGCCCAGCGGAACCCCAGTGACAGCGAGATCGTGCTTTGCACCCGCCCGCGGTTTCCCGTATTCTCCTGCGAGTGCTTCACAGAAGCGGTCCTGGGCGACGCATCGGTGCGAGGCCGCAGACGAAAGGTAGAGCTCGATGGCAGGCGGAGAAGAGACAAGCGCCCCTCGGCTCGATGGCTTCGACCGTTTCGTCAGGCGGTGCATGAATGACTGGGAGGTGCCTGGCGCAGCGGTGGGCATCGTTGAGAGGGACCACGTTATCCACGCCAAGGGCTACGGCCTTCGTGACGTGAAGCGGGGGCTGGCCGTCACCGAGCACACGAACTTTGTCATCGGTTCCTGCACCAAGGCCTTTACGGCGACCGCCATCGGAATCCTTGTGGACGAGGGCAAGCTGGAATGGGACACACCGGTACGCAAGTATCTGCCGGGCTTCGTCATGCACGACCACGTGGCCACGGAGCGGACCACCCCACGTGATCTTCTCACCCATCGAACCGGCCTGCCCAGGCACGACCACGTACACAGCGGCTCTCCGGCAACCCGCGCCGAGCTGGTGAGGAGACTCCGGTACCTCGAGCCCAGCAGGGACTTCCGCACCACGTTCCAGTACAACAACCTGATGTTCATCGTCGCTGGAGCGCTCATCGAGCAGGTCACGGGCGTGACCTATGAGCAGTTCGTGAAGGAGCGGCTCTTCGACCCAGTAGGGATGGGCCGCAGTACGTTCATAGGGGACGACCTGGCC
>CAZIBA010000181.1:0-1928 GCA_964536795.1 uncultured Planctomycetota bacterium
TGAGGGCCCGCCGGGTCCCCCGCTCCAGGCGGAACCCCAACTGGGTGGCCAGCCTGACCGCCCTCAGCAGGCGCAGCCGATCCTCGCCGAAGCGCTCCAGAGGATCGCCGATGGCCCGGATGAGCCCGGCCTCGATGTCCTTGCGCCCCCCCACCCAGTCCAACACCGTGTCGCCCACCGGGTCGTAGAGGAGGCCGTTGACGGTGAAGTCGCGACGAAGGACGTCCTCGCGGGCGTCGGCGAACTCCACGGTGTCGGGCCGGCGACCGTCACTGTAGGGCCCCTCCACGCGGAATGCAGCCACGTCGAACTCGTGTTCTTCCCGGCGGACCCGGACCACCCCGAACGCCTCGCCCACCGGAACCGTGCGCTCGAAAAGCTGCTCCACCTCTTCCGGGCGGGCGCTGGTCGCCACGTCGTAGTCGGCGGGCTCGCGTCTCAGGAGCATGTCACGGACGCAGCCCCCAGCGAAGAAGGCCTGGTGACCGGCCTCCTGCAGACGCGCGACGATGGCCGTGGCCAGCTCGCGCAGGCGCGGGTCTCCCCTCACCGCCGGCCCTCCTCGTTCTCGCTCACCAGCCTGGCGCTGATACGGTTGGCCAGGACGCCCTCGGTCGCGGCCACCATTAGAAGAAGCCAGAAGAAAACGGCCCCCAACTGGTAGGGCTGGTGGAGCCTGGCCATCACCGTTTCCAGCTCGACCAACGAGGTGGGGAAGTAGAGGGCGAACTGGGGGAAGCGACCGGCGAGCTCCTCGGAATCGATGCGGCGCAGGTCCGACTCGCGGGCGTCGGGGTTGACGGCGAAGTGCCCGGTCTCCGGGGAGGGCCCGGAGAGGGTGTAACGGTAGACGCCCACCAGGTGGGTATCGCGGTAGAGCAGGTCCTGACCTCCCCATCCTCCGCTCAGGTGGGTGGTTCGGCCCCGGGGGTCGGTCACGTCCACCGAGACCGAGCCGGCAGCGGAACCCGCGGAGAAGCTCCTGGGCACCCCGGGACGGAGCGGCGCGATCTGCCTGGCCTCTCCCACCAGGTAGTGCACGGTGCTGGTCATCAGCGGGAGGAAGAGGCTGGTCACCGGCAAGTTGCTCCAGGAGGCGGTGGCCCCGGTGGCCACCATCAGACAGTGACCCCGGCCGTAGCGCCCCTCCACCACGAAGGGCTGGCGCTGCCCCAGGTCGGCGACCAGCCAAGCCAGCGCCCGACCGCCACCGGCGGGCACGGTGAGCGGGAAGTAGCGGTACACGTGGACCTGGTAGAGGAGCTGCGCCGGGCTCCCCCGGAAGGGGGCGAAGATGGCGTGGTCGGTGGCCACCTCTTCCAGACGGTGGAAGCGCAGCCGGCCGTCGGCGTCGCCCCGGGGGTCGGCCAGGGTGGCCGGCAGCAGCCTGTCGAGTCCCTCGTCGGCGTCACCCAGGAGCTGGTTGTAGCGGTCGGCGCGAACCCGCTCGCCCAGGAAGATGACCAAGCTGTTGCCGACGGCCACGTAGTCCCGCAGCATCCGGGCCTGCTCGTCGTCCAGGCTCCCGACGTTGACGAGGAAGGTGACGGGATACCGGCGGAGCCGGTCGGCCGAGAGGTCCTGCAGCATCACCTCCTCGGGGGTGATGCCGGTGGGCGAGGCCACCGTCTCCCCGGCAAAGGGGTTGAGGGCCCGGGCCAGGAAGAAGGTGTCGTCGAGGAACTCGATGGGGTGGGTCGTCTCCTTGACCAGGAGTGCGGGCACGGCCCCGGCCAGACTCACCGTGAAGTAGGCCACGTCGTCGTCGGGGAGGCCGTCTCCAGGCAGGCTCAGCCGACCCCAGTAGGAGCCGGGTTCCTCCATGCTGACGGTGAACTGAACCCTCTTCTCCTCGTGGGGGCCCAGGGCCAGAGTGCGGGTGCCCCGCTTCTCCTGTCCCAGGAAGAGCTCCACCACCTCCAGTTCGT
>CAZIBA010000181.1:1938-5515 GCA_964536795.1 uncultured Planctomycetota bacterium
CACCCACGGCCAGGTTGCGCACCTCGGTCGAGGAGCAGTCCAGCACCACCACCGGGAGGGGCGCCCCTCCCGGCTCCCCGGCCGACGGAGCCCCCTCCCAGGAGCCACGCTGCATGTCGGTGAGGACGTAGAGCTCCCGGCGGGGGAAGCCGGCGTCCCGGAGCTGGGCCTCGGCCTGGGCGATGGCGCCGGGGAGGTCGGCGGTGGTTGGTCGGGGTTCGCTGGTGGCGATGGTGTTTCGCAGCTCCTCAACGTTGTTGGTCAGCAGGGGCGGTTCGTCCGGTGAGGGACCGGCGGCAAAGAGCACCGTGCAGAGGTCGGTTTCGCCCAGGCCGGCCAGGATCCCCAGGGCCGCTTCCTGGGCCACCTTATAGCGGGAGGTCGCCTGCTCCCGGGCAGCCATGCTCAGTGAGTTGTCCAGGACGACGACCACCGCTCCCCCCGTCCCGGGGCCGCCGAAGGCCCCGGAACGGAGGAAGGGCCCGGCGCAGGCGATGGCCATCAGGGCCATCATCGACATCCGCAGGATCAGTATCAAGAGGTTGTGCAGGCGTCGTCGGCGGGCCGTCCGCTGGTGGGAGACCAGGAGAAAGCGCAGGGTGCTGAAGTGGACCCGGGGCGCCCGGCGACGGTGGATGAGGTGGATGACCAGGGGAATGGCCGCGGCCGCTGCGCCTATCAGGAAGGCAGCGTTGGTCACACCAAAGGGGAACATCAGCGCACCTTGCTCCGCCGGGCCAGGTAGGACATCAGCAGCCGGTCGTAGGGGGTGTCGGTGGCGGCCAGCACGTACTCGATGTTGCTCTCGGTGGCGCCCTGACGGTAGGAGTCGATGAAGTCCTTGATCTGCTTGCGGTACTCCTGACGGACGAAGCGGGGGTCCACCTGCAGTCGGGCGTTGGTCTCCAGGTCGATGAAGTTGCTGAGCCGCTCGTAGGGGAAGCTGAGCTCGGCCCGGTCCAGCACGTGAAAGATGATGACCTCGTGTCGGCGGTGGCGGAAGTGGCGCAGGGCCCGGAGCACCTCCCGCTCGTCGTCCAAGAGGTCGCTGAGGATGATGATGAGCCCCCGTCGCTTGATCATCTCGGCCAGTTCGTGGAAGGTAGCGGCCAGGTCGGTCTCCGGGGCCGGCTCCACCGCTTCCAGGGCCCGCAGCAGCTCGTTCAGGTGGAGGGTGGTACTGTGTGGGGGCAGGCGCCTTTCGATGCCCCCAGCGAAGACCACCAGTCCCACCGAGTCCTGCTGGCGGACCATGAGGTGGGCCAACGAAGCAGCCAGGAAGCAGGCGTACTCCAGCTTGCTCAGGCCGTTGCTCCGGAAGGTCATGCTCGCCGAAACGTCCAGCAGCAGGTGGGCGTTGAGGTTGGTCTCCTCCTCGTAGCGCTTGATGTAGAAGCGGTCTGACTTGGCCCAGGCCCGCCAGTCCAGGTCCCGGACGCTGTCACCGGGCACGTACTCCCGGTGCTCAGCGAACTCCACGCTGAAACCGTGGTAAGGACTGCGGTGGAGTCCGCTGACGAACCCCTCCACGACCGAGCGGGCCACCAGGTTGAGGTTGCGCAGTCGGCTGGCCGTTTCCGGCTCCAGGTACTTGTAGCGCCGACGCAAGGCCACGCCTCTTACCCCTCCTCCTCGTCCGCCTGCCGACCGCGGTTGTAGCGCAGGTAGCTCACGACCGTATCCCCGTAGCTGCGCCTCCCCTCCAGCTCGAAACCGGACCAGGGGGCCGGCTCGCCGTCCAGCCGCCCGGTCTCCACCACCACCAGAGCATCGGGCGAGAGACGCCCCTGGGCGGCCAGCTCGGCGACCGCCCGGGCCACCCCCGAATCCGCATCCAGGCCCACCGATTCCCTGTAGGGCGGGTCGGCGAGGACCAGGTCGAAGGCATCCCCCCGGGCAGCAAGGAGCTCACCCGCCCGACGGGCGTTGCAGCTCAGGCAGCGCACCTCCTCGCCCACGCCCAGCTCGGCGACGTTGGCCCTGATGGCGGCCAAGGCCCGGCGGTCACGCTCGACGCAGACGCACGACCGGGCACCCCGACTCAGGGCCTCCAGCGCCAGGGCCCCGCTACCGGCGTAGAGCTCCAGGACCCGGGCCCCGACCACCTCGTCGGCCAGGCGGTTGAAGATGGCCGCCCTGACCCGCTCACCGGTAGGCCGGCTTTTGGGTGCAGCGCCAAGCCGTCGACCACGGAAACGACCAGCGACTATGCGCAGCATACCGCCTCCCGGTGGCCGCTTGCGTCCCCCCGCGCTTCCCCACCTCACACGCCCCGACCCGTGCCGAGTATACTCCGTGAGACCCCGGCGGGCAACAGTTCCGCCCCCGGGGCAGGGCCCTGCGGTTGACCCTGGCACCAGGGGGAAGTAGACTGCGTGGAGGGAAAGCGAAACTGACGGGGGACGTCGGCTCCGTGAACAGACGCCACGTGGTCCTTCCGCTTCTCGGCTGTGCTCTGGTGGCCGGCCTCGTCGGCGCCGACGTCGTGCACCTCGCCAACGGCAACACGCTGCGTGGCGAGGTGGTGCGCGAGGACGAGAAGTCCATCGTGCTGAGGACCTCGTACAGCGAAGTCACCATCTCGACCGGAGACGTCGTTCGCGTCGAGCGCGAGTCCCCGGCCGACAGGCTCCGGGGGCTGGCCGAGGACGCTCTTCGCCACCGTCGCTACGAGCGGGCCTTGAGGCACCTCCACGCCGCCCTGGAGGAGAGCCCGAACGACGGCCGACTTCACGACCTCCTGGCCCGGGCCTACGAGGGGCGCCTGCGGCTCCTGACTGAGGCGGGTCGTTTCAGCGAAGCCACCGAGCTGGCCGGGGAGGCGGCCAAGTTCGGCGTCGAGCCGGCGTCAGCCAGGAAGGAACTGGCCGAGCAGCGGGGGACTTACGACGAGCTCCGGGCCCGGGCCGAAGCCGACCTGGAGGTCGGTCAATACGAGCGGGCCCTGGAGGGTTACCAGGAGCTGCTCCGCCTGGCCCCGGCGCGTCGGGGCCAGCTCCGCCGGGCCCTGGCTCAGGTCTACCTTCAGTACGGGGACAGTTTTTTCCGAGAGCGCGGTTACGCCGAGGCCCGCGCGCGGTACGAGGAGGCCCTGCGCCTTGATCCGGAGCTCCTGCCCGAGCTGCAGAGGAAGCTCACCGCCAGCGCCCTGGCCGTCATCAACGGCGTGTTGGAGGAAGCCCAGAGGGCGCACACCATCCTCTCCCCCGACCGGGCCATGGAACTGACCAAGGACCTCCAGGACCTACTGGTCCTGGACCCGGACCTGCCCCACACCCGCCTGCTGATGGGGGTGGTGTACGAACACCTGCGCCGACCAGAACTGGCCCTCTCCGAGTACGAGCTGGTGCTGGGAGAGGCCGTGCCCGGCCGGTCGCTCGCCGAACGGCTGACGGCAGCCCGGCTGCGGGCCCAGGAACTGGTCAGAAGCACCCCTTTGGAGGTGAGCGCGGCCACGCCCAGTCAGGACTGGGCCTACAGCGAGCCGGGCGACTGGCAGGAGGCCCGCTCCGAGCACTTCCGTCTGCTCCACCACAACCCCCGGGTGAGCCAGCGCATCCTGGCCGCGGCCGAGTAT
>CAZIBA010000182.1:0-5494 GCA_964536795.1 uncultured Planctomycetota bacterium
GGCCGACGGGGAAAGGGGAGCTGCCTGCAGCAGCAAGGCGATGAGAAGGGCGGCGGTCATGATTGCTCTTCCTTGAGGCACTGCCTCTTTCGGCTTGCCCCTGGGGCCGTCCGCAGAGAAGCTCCTCTCGGACAATCAGTGCGGACACTGGAGACAAGCGTAGCTTGCTTCTGTTCCTCGAAGACCACAGCGGTCACGTAGACCAGGTCGTGCAAGGTCTGCCCCACCTCGCCCTTGTCCCGACGATGGATGATGAGTCTGACGGGCTTCTTCTTGGGGTCAGCCTGGAAGTAGAGCAGCGCGGTCACGTCGCCGACGACGGTGAGGCGCTTTCCCCGGCGGTCGAGGACGACCAGGGTGGTGACGTACTCGCGCCAGGGGTAGGTTTCACCGGTGTAAACCTTCTCGTCGGAAGCGTGCTCCCGCCACCGCCAAACCGGTTCCATCTTCTCCTTCTCCGGGTCCACGTCGATGCGCAGCACGTCCTGGAGGGAGAACTCGCGGTACTTCTCCTGGGCCCGCTCGAAGACCTTGAGCCGCTTGCCCGGCGTAAGCCACACCTGGCCGACCAGTTTGCGGCTGTTGGAGAAGACCACCGTGGCGGGGCGGGCCTGGCGAACGGGCTGGCCCGTCGGCGCCAGTGGTGAGACGAGCTGGGGCTCGCTCTCGGGCTCAGGTGCGCTCTTCTCCTGTCCCTCGAGGTGAGAGGCCGTGACTACGACCAGAGCAGCAGCCAGCAGGCCGGGAAGCCAGCAGGTTTTCCATTGACCGGCAAGTGGCCCGGGGCTTAGATACGGTCGGTCAAGGCATTCGTTGGGAAAGCAAGGGCGAGGGCAATGCGCATCGGCGTGCTGGGCGGCAGCTTCGACCCGATTCATTACGGTCACCTCATCATCGCCCAGGAGGCCCTGGAGGCTCTGGGGCTGACCACTGTCGTGTTCGTACCGGCGGCCTTGCCACCTCACAAGTCCGGTCGCGCGTTGGCCTCGATCGAGGACCGCTACCGGATGACCGAACTGGCCCTGGCCGAAGATCCCCGGTTCACCATCTCTGACATCGAACGTCGGCGGGCCGGCCGCTCCTACACGGTAGACACGCTGGCAGAGATGCGGCGCTCACTCGCCCCCGGTGACGAGCTCTGCTTCCTCGTGGGCTCCGACACGGTGAGCGAACTGGCCACCTGGAAGGAGTTCCAGAAGCTCCCGGAGCTCTGCCGACTCATCGTCATCGCCCGCCCCGACTTCCCCCTGAACGCCATCAGCTCCCTGGTCGAGCATTTCCCCCAGGAGACCGTGGCCCGCCTTCGCCGCGATGCCCTGGCCATCCAGCCCGTCGGCATCTCGGCCACCGCCATCCGTCGGAAGCTGGCCGGAGGCCGGAGCGTCCGCTACCTCGTCCCGGAAGCCGTCCGCCTGTACATCGAGGAGCACCGTCTCTACGGCCCCCCGGAGGGGTCGGCTCCCTCCCCTTCTCCAAGCAACTGACGCAGCGCCGGTCGTACGTACAGGTGCGACAGGTCAAGACCCCGCAGGGCCTCAGCGATGACCTCTACCTGGTCGGCCACGGAGAACCCACTGTTCAGGAAGAGAACCCGTTTCCCTCGTACCTGGCACAGTCCACCGGGTCCGGGCAGCGATTCCCGACGGACCTCGATGTCCATCCTCTCGACGAGCTGCTCCAGTTCCGTCAGGGCCAGAGCGCTGTCCATCTACTCTCACCTCCAAGGACCATCGTGCGCGGCCCGGGGCCCGATGTCAATCCTCTTGTCCTCCGCCCCCGCGGCCCGACTCCGTGGGGCGGTAGCGCTGACGCAGCTCGCGCAGATGCTTCAGAGAACCAGCGTCGTCGGCGAAACGTTCGGCCGCCCACTCGATGACCTCCTCGGCCTCGGCTCTCCGACCGGCCTGGAAGAGCCACTCGGCCAACCGTGCGTGGTAGGCAGGCCTGTCCGGGTCCAGGCGCACGGCTTCCTGGCCGTGGCCGATGGCTTTCTCCAGATTCCCCCGTTCTGCCTCCCGTATGGCGAGCATTGCCCTGGCCGCGGCCTCAAGAGGAGAGACGCCCGGAGCCATCTTCATAGCGACTCCGTAGTAGGTCAGGGCCCGTTCGTACCTCCCGGCCCGTTCCTCCACGAGCCCCATCTCCGTGAGCAGCTTGATCTGATCGACGTAGGGAAGCCTGCCGCCAGCCGCCCTTTCGTACATCTCCCTGGCTACGGACGTTCGGCCCTGCGACCCGGCCCGCAGACCGCCACGCAAGTACCACGCGGAGCGAAGCGGAAGCCAGGCCACCTCGTAACACAACCAGCCACACACCAGCAGCGCAATCAGCACGAGAGCGCCTGGGCCCGCGGTGGGCTTCCACCTCCCCGCGCCGGGAGCACCAGGATGCACCTCGGCGCTGTCCCTCCAGATCGCCGGCCTCTGCCAGGCCAGCATAAGCCCCAGAGCCAGCCAGTAGAAGCAGGCCACTTCGACGAACCGCGGGGCCACGGAGAAGCAGGCTTGCACGTTCAACCCCAGGAAGCCGGCGAAAAGGCCGACGGCCGCAGCGGAGAGCTGACCTCGTCCTTGGCGGAGGTAGGCTCGCCCGAGCGGTCGGGCGGCCAGATAGAGCACGGCCAGGAACAGGGCCAGTCCCAGCAGTCCCATCTCCACCCCCACCTCGAGGAACTCGTTGTGACAGTGGACCAGCTTCGGGGCAAAAAGCCCGGGATGGCTGAGACGGTCCAGGTTCGAGACGGGCATGATCGTGGGAAAGGTCGCCCCGGCGCCCCATCCCAGCACGGGCCTCAGCAGGAACAGGACGCCCGCCCACTTCCAGAAAAACCAACGCACACCAATACCCCTGCTGTAGGCGAGAAGCCCTTCACCACCGACGCGGAAGACGGCCTGTCCTCCCAGGAAGGCCGCCAACACCCCCAGCCCGACCAGCACCTCCACCGCCCGGTACCGACGTTCAGGGCTCAACTGTACCAAGCCCGTCAGCACCAGTACGACGACGGCCGCCACGACACCGGCCAGTGACCCGGCAGCGGCGACGGTGGCCAGCAGGAGGGCCAGGGCGGCCCCGGCCAGCCATCGCGCTCGCCGCGAGGAGTCCCGCTGGAGTGAGAGGCCGGCGGCCACCCCCACCGGGATGAGCAGATAGCCGGCCAGGAGGTTGGGGTTTCCGAAAGGACGGACGGCCACGCGGGTCAGGAAGTAGACCTCCGGGAGCCCGGGGGCGCCGAAGAGCCGAGCCCAGACCCCGGTAGCTTTCAAAGCGCAGCCGACCAGGCCCACCGCGGCAGCTCCCAGGGCGCAGATGAGGTAGGTCCACAGGATCAGGCGGAAGTCGTCTGCTGTGCGGACGACCGCCATCACCAGCCAGGCCCAGACAACCAGCAACGTGACCTCCAGATTGCGCTCCAGGGTCACCTGGGGAAACGCACTCCAGAGCAAGGACACCCAACCCAGGGCCAACCAGGCCAGCAGGACCAAGTGCGCCGGGCTGTTGGGAGCCAGGGCTCGGAGCTCGGCCCGTCGGTCCTCCGCCGCCGCCCAGCAGAGCTGGAAGACCTTGAGGAAAACGAGGACGAGGGTGGCCGTCACCAGGGCAGCTGTCTTCGCCTCGACGCCGTGCACTGTCCAGGGCTGCCAGGCGAAGGTGACCAGAGCCACGGTGGCGCCGACAACGAAGAGCTCAGTGCGATGATGGTTGGCGTTCATCGACACGGGGGAGAAGGAAAAGGCAGCACCCGAAGGTGCTGCCTTTCCGAAGGTGAGCTTTTGGCTCAGCTTCCACTGCCTCGGCTCTTAGTCCCAACGCAGGTACGTGTCAGTTTGGGCGTCCGTGGGCATGCCGTGGGAATCCAGGTAGCAGTTCTGACTGGGATCCATACCGGCAGTCCAGAGGGTGTCGCCTTCGGCGGCCAGTCGAGAATCAGTCTCGATCATGGTGGTCCGCCATTCCACGTGCCCGTCAACGAAGAGCACGTTCTGACCCTGGTTGTTGTGGTTGGGTGAGTTACGGTCCACAACCGGATCGGCGTTGGGACCCAGAGGCTTATCACCCATAATACCCACGTTCGGACGATACCCGATCATCTTGTACGGGTCGTACGCGTAGCTGCACTCCGTCTCGGTCAGGTCGTCGTCAGAGTACCAGCCCTTGTAGTCAGCAGCTGGTTCTTCCGGCGCGCTGGGACAGACGAACAGCTTCGCCTCCGTGACGTAGTTGCGGAAGAGCAACGACACCATATTGCGGGAACCGAGATGGGCGTCGTCCAGGGACGTCATGGTGATGTCCAACTGGTTGCCCACCACTGGCGGTGCCGCGAAGCAGGCGTAAAAATCCCCAAAATCATTCGCGTAGATGGCAAGCGCCAACCCGCACTGCTTGAGGTTGTTCTTGCAGACGGTCTTCCGCGCTTCCTCACGGGCTCGAGCCAAGGCGGGAAGTAACATTGCTGCTAAGATTGCGATGATTGCAATGACTACCAGAAGCTCGATCAGCGTAAATGCACGTAGCCTTTTCACGTTCTCACCTCCTTTCCGGGCTACAAATGCGGACTTCCTTACCGAAGTCCCCGCCTTCGGGTGCAGCATCCATACCGCACCCTCACCTGGCGAATTCTATGGACCTTTCACCGGGTGTCAAGAGCTTTCTTGCCGAAATTTCCGGAAAAATTTTCCTCTTCCTCACGCTGCACCGGCACCCCCACACTTCTCCACGCTCCCTGAGAGGCCCCGCGCAGCGACCGACGGTCGCGACTGCCTTTGCCGTTGACCCTGCCCCTCACGGGTCTATAATCGGCCCGGCAACACGGAGAAGAGGTGGAACCGGGCCATGTCCCAGGAATGGTGTGACCTTGGTCGTTCGACGGCCGAGTCGGCCCTGAGGTCGGGAGCCAGCTTCGCTGACCTCAGGCTGGTGCGAGAGGAGGCCACCAACCTGCTCGTCCAGGACGGTCGGGCCGAGCGCCTCAGGACCACCAAGAGCATGGGTGCCGGCATCCGCGTGCTGGTGGAAGGCTGCTGGGGCTTCGCCGCCTCCGACCGGGTGGACCGACGGAGTCTGACTGCAGCCCTAAAGGAGGCGATGGCCGCGGCCCGAAGCAGCGTAGCCCACGCCAGTGAGCCGGGCGCCGTGGCCGAGCGCGTGGGGGTCGAGGGCCGCGACGAAACCCCGTACCAGGAGGACCCCCGTAGCGTCTCCGTCGCCGAAAAGATCACTCGGTTACTCGCCCTGGAGAAAGCGGCCAGGCAGCGTTACCCCACCGAACTGGCCAACACCATCGTCGCCTACGGCGACCTGGTGGCCGACGAATGCATCGTCAACACCCAGGGCACGGTGGTGGAGCGGCAGTTGGTCCGCACCTCGCTCAACACCCACATCACCGCTGCCCGGGACGGTGCCCGCCAGCGGGGCACGGAAACCCGGGCTGCCCTGGCCGGCTACGAGCTGGTGCGGGACCTGACCCCCGAGGAGTTCACGCTCTCGGCCGCTGACC
>CAZIBA010000183.1:0-2899 GCA_964536795.1 uncultured Planctomycetota bacterium
CATGTGGGTAAACTCACGCGAGAACAGGACTTACGAAAACTGGGGATGAGTCAGGAGGAAACCGTTCGTGGCGCTGACTCACCGGAGCCCCGACTGGCAGAGCTACCGGATGGACTATCGCGAGCCCTTCCGCGAGTTGGAGCATCGTGAGCAGGAAGCGGCCATCGTCGAGAGAGCCTTGGCCCTGCTCCATGACGCGGGGGTGCTTCCTCACACCCGCTATGGGGAAGCCGAGCTCCAGGCACACCGCGAGGCCGTGCGCACACGGTTCGAGATTCCCTGGACAGCCATCACCCCCCGCATGGAGCGGTTGCTTTATGCGCTGAACGGCATCAGTCAGCCCGAGAACATGGTTGCAGCAGGCGTCTTCTGTGGCTTCACATTCATCTCCAACGCCGGGGCCGCAGTCGGCCCCGGGGCCTGCTACACGGCCGGGGCGCTCATCGGCGTTGAGATTGACGCGGCGGAAGCGGCACGAGCCGAGCGGAACGTCAGAAGCGTCGACCCCACCGGTGTGGCGCGTGTGGTGGCCGACGACGCCGTCAATGCGGTGTGTGAGTTCTCCCGACCAATCAACCTGCTATACCTGGATGCCGACGGTGCCGGCGGGCGGGGCAAAGGTGTTTACCTTGACATTCTTGAGGCCGCCTACGATCAGCTGCCGGAGGGCAGCCTGATCTTAGCACACAACAGCGTCAACTCGGCCCGGCAGCTCAGGCAGTACCTGGAGTTCGTGCGCGATCCAGCGCACTGCCGTGAAAGCGTGAACGTCATCTTCGACCCGGAAGGGCTCGAGGTCACGGTCAGATAGGCCGAGGGTGACGTACGCTCGGAGCAAGACGCGGGCGCCGGGCCCCACCTGAGCGGTCGAGCCCTCAGGCCCTGAATCCCTCCTCGATCCCGATCTCTGCCACCGCCTCGAACATCAGCAGGTAGGTCTCGATGATCTGGCGATGGACGCTCTTGCCGTCCGCTCCGTCAGTGTACCGGGACCCGGAGCCGCCCTCGAAGAGGAGCGGCAGCGCCCCCGCCGTATGGTAGGCGAGCTGCGTGAGAATGACGGCGCCGGTCGTGGCCCAGGTCGTCCAGCCCGGGGCGGGCAGGCCCTGGGCCCGCATCTTGGTCCGCCAGGCTCCGTCGAAGTGGGCCTGACGCACAGACATCCGTTCTGGCAGATGGTCGAAGCCGACCATAAACATGGGACCGGCACCACAGGAATGAAGTTCGAGGAAGCAGTCGGCCGTCTCCGCCAGGGCGAGGTCGAGCACCGCATGCGTCTCGGGTGCTACAGAGCGATCGAGGAACCCGCCCTGGTCGGGGTTGACGCCAGCGTCGTTGAAGTAGGCGCCGAGCACCGAGTCGGACTTCGGGTCGCGCGGATGGGGGACCTTGCATGCCGGCCAGCCGATCTCGTTGCCGTCGCCGTCCAGGCCGTGACGGTAGCGCTCGACCTCCGCGCGCGTCCACGTGGTGGGGTCGTCTGAGTCTACCCGGCACCGTCCGTCAGGGTTGGTCACGGGGACAATGACCAGCCTGACCCGAGAGCAGTACTCGCACAGGCGCGGCCACTCGACCCCGTCCAGGTCGGAGCCGGACTCCATCAGTGAGATGAGGTTCATCACCCCGGCGATTGACTCCATCTCAGCACCATGCACGGCCGAACAGATCACGAGTGCCTGTTTCGAGCGCCCTGTGCCATAGAAGGCTTCCGGCTTTCGCGCGGCTAAGGCCGAGGTCAGGTTCGCCGTGCGCTCGACCGGCTCGAACTCACCGTAGGAGACCGCATGAATCGGTCGCCCGCCGGGGCTACGGGTTATCTCATTGACCTGGCCTCTCTTCAGGCTCTCCAGGAACTTGCGCACCCTCCCGTAGTCAGTGAGGTAACTCGCAGGTGTCGTCACCGGTACTCTCCCTTCCGGAAGCGGTTCCGCCACTTGCCCACCGTGGCGGCACGGAGGCCGAGCTTCTGGGCAATGGCGGTGTTGCCCATGCCCTCGGCCGACAGCAGGACTATCGTGGCCCGACGGACCAAGCCGTGCGACAGGCTCCGCGAAGAGGCAATGGCCTGCAACTGCTCCCCTTGCCCCGCCGAAAGCTCCAGCGCTTCAGCCGGCGGAACCAGGGCCCGGTGTCAGGGAGTGGCTCCCACGTCGGGGGCCTCTCCTTCGTAGGGCATGCCCACGTCGATCCCCGAGTCGATCAGCGGGCTCCCCGGCTCAAGAGAGAAATCTCCCTTCTCGGGGGCCACGAACGCCGGCGCCACTTCCCTGGTGGCTTTGAAGGTCTCCGGGTACGAAGCCTCCAGTTCGGGAATGGACCAGGTGACCGCGGTGCCGCGATGAGAGTAGAGAACCATGTTCTTCTCGCCGGCGGCCCTGTGGAAGAACACGTTGTTTTCAAATACGTTTCCAAGCCAGGTACCTGGTGTCACAGGTTCGGTCAGATGGTACGTATCAAACACCATGACCCAAGCGGGAGTGTCATACCAACCCCTCGGAGAGCCAACGACGATGTTATTGGCGAAGCGGTTGCCGCGCGTAGTGCAGTCGCCTTTGGAGGTGAGGAAGAGCCCCTGCCGGCCCGTGTTATACACGGTGTTGTTCGCCACCAGGTTATTCCGCGCTTCCTGCGGGTGGTCGCGGAAGGCATAGTCGCGAAAGGCATACGACTGCAGTGAGATTCCGAAGTTGGCCACGTCGTGGACGACGTTGTGGTGGACCACGTTGTTGGCGGTGTTGACCTGGATGCCGCACTTCCCGTCGGTGATCTGGCCAAGATGGTGGACGCGGTTGTACGCCACCGTGGTGGAACCAGAATCCAAACCCAGGTTGACCCCGGCCCCCGCCCAAGCGTCGTCAGTGGCATACATGTCGTTACCCGATATCACATTGTGTGTGGA
>CAZIBA010000183.1:2909-5492 GCA_964536795.1 uncultured Planctomycetota bacterium
GCTGTTCTTCGACACGTTGTTATGGTGAGCGCCGAATTTCATCACCACGCCGTCGCCGCTCTGCTGGTTGCGGCCGCCCACGTCGTGGATCGTGCACCCCGTGATCTCGTTCTCCAAGGCCCCGTTGGCGATCACCACGAGAGCATAGCCGGCGGGGTCGGTGACCTCGCAGTTGTCGACGCGGTTGTGCCGACTCCCCTCGCCGGAAATGCTCACAAGCCAGTCGTGGGTGCTGGGCGAGTGGAACTTGAAGCCCCTCACCGTGATCCAAGAAGTGTTCTGGAGAAGGACGACGGCCCCGGCGCGGCCTCCGGTGACCTCAGGCACTTCGCCGTTGTAAGCGGCATACACAATGGGTGCCCCCCGAGTGCCGGACCGGGCCGGCCGGATGCATTGCCCCACGTACACCCCGGCCCGGACAAATACCGTGTCGCCTGGCCTCAAGGTAGCGTTCGCTTTGTCAATGCTCTTCCAGGACTTCTGCGGAGACGTGCCTTCGTTGGCGTCATCGCCTCTTCCGACGTCCACATAGTAGGTTCCCTTTGAGGGCGAAGAAGAGACCAGCTCCTTTCCCTGGCCATCGGCCCCGCCAAAGAAGCTCCACGTGGACACCATCAGCACTCCCAGGAGGACCACAAAACCCAATCTGACGCCACGCTGTATATCTTCAGCATCTTTGGCGCATCTGGGCCCTTGAGCTAAGTTGCGGCCGTCGGCTCCTTGACCCATCGTCTTCGCCTCAGATTGCTCCGTTTCGGCCTCTCGAGCGTCCACTGCTTCAGCGGGGCTTGCCTGGCCAGGATGGACTCCCGACGACCAAAGTAGACGTCATCAGGCGTCACGTTCCCCAGGGCCTGATGATACCCCCGGCTGTTGCAGTTCGCCACAAATCGGCCAATTTCTTGCCGCGGAGCATCCGGTGACTCCCAGACCAGCAGATTCACCCGCTCCTTGGCCGAGCGATGGTAGCGCTCGATCTTCCCGTTGGTCTGAGGATGGTACGGGGAGGCGAGGATGTGGCCCAGCCCCCTGGTCTGGTAAGGAGAAACGGCCTAACCTGCCCGCTCGAGGTGGTACCCCCTGGAGGACTCGAACCTCCAACCTCCGGATTAAGAATCCGCTGCTCTGCCAGTTGAGCTAAGGGGGCTCAAGGAAGCATCTTCGGAGGGTCACTCTCAAGACCTGGACCCGTCCAGCAATCATACCGACCCCGGACCAATTGTCAAGCGATTCTCACTGCCACCGCCGTCAGAGCGTTGCCCCGACTGCTTGACACCGTGTCGGTCGGATCGATAGGATGCCCGGCATCGTTGCGCTTTGCCACGGAACGCCAAGGTAAGACTGAGAGACTCGTTTGTGGGAGGATCGGTGTGACTGACCAAAGACCTGTCCCTCGACCCGAGCATCCTAACCCCCAGTTCCAGCGCCGGGACTGGCTCAACCTGAACGGTTCCTGGCAGTTCGCTGTCGACAGCGCCGGCAACGGCCTGGAGGCCGGTTGGCACACGGGCCGGGACTTCGACCACTGTATCCTGGTCCCCTACCCGCCCGAGAGCAGCCTCAGCGGCATCGGTCGGACCGAGTTTCTCGGTGCCCTCTGGTACCGGCGTCACTTCCAGGTGCCCGAAGAGTGGTCAGGCAAGCGGGTGTTTCTGCACATCGGAGCGGCCGACTTCGACACGCAGGTCTGGGTAAACGGCCAGTCGGTCGGCCGGCACGTCGGTGGCTACTCACCAATCTGCTTTGACGTCACGGACGCTCTGTCTGAGGACGAGAACGAGCTGGTGGTCTACTGCGAGGACGACTGCCGGGACGGCCGACAGCCCTCAGGGAAGCAATCCCCCAAGCTCCACTCCTTCGGCTGCTACTACACCCGGGTGACGGGTATCTGGCAGACGGTCTGGCTGGAGGCCGTTTCGGCCTCGCACGTCAGGCATTTCACCGTCGTTCCTTCCGCGCGGGACGGCCGAGCCGTCATCACCGTCGAGCTCTCCGAGCCGGTCGCCGACGGCAGTGTGGAAGCCGTGGCGACGCTCGACGGGCAGGCCGTGGCGGGGGCTCAGGCTTCGGCTGAAGGGGCCCTGGTCACAGTCGTGCTTGAGATCCCCAATGCCAGGACCTGGGGCCCGGGCTCACCCACGCTCTACGACCTCCAGCTTCGCCTCAGCCAGGACGGAGAGACAGTGGACGAGGTCCGCTCGTACTTCGGCCTCCGGGACATTGACATCGACGGACACCGCATACTGCTCAACGGCAAGCCCATCTTCCTTCGCCTGATGCTCGACCAAGGGTACTACCCGGGCGGTGTCTATACGCCTGAATCTGACGAGGTTCAGATGCGTGACATCGAACTGGCCCAGTCGATGGGCTTCACGGGGGCCCGGCTTCACCAGAAGGTGTTTGAGCCCAGGTTCCTCTATTGGGCCGACAGGTTGGGCTACCTCGTCTGCGGAGAGATGGCCGATTGGGGCCTGGATTTCGCCAGCGCCGAGGGCCGGGAGAACTTCGTCGCCGAATGGCTCCAGGTGCTTCGCCGGGACGTCAACCACCCGTCCATCATCATCTGGACGCCCTTCAACGAGT
>CAZIBA010000184.1:0-5461 GCA_964536795.1 uncultured Planctomycetota bacterium
GGGTCAGCACCCCGCTGGGCATCCACGCCCACAACGACGGCGAGTTGGCCGTGGCCAACACCCTGGCCGCGGTCACGGCCGGGGCCGTCCACGTCCAGGGGACGCTGAACGGCTTCGGCGAACGGTGCGGCAACGCCGACCTCTGCGCCGTCATCGCCAACCTGATGCTCAAAATGGGTAGGCAGGTGCTTCCCGAGGGTCGGCTCCGGAAACTTACCGAGGTGGCCCGCTACGTTTACGAGGTGGCCAACCTGCCCCCGGCCGAGCATCAGCCCTTCGTGGGCCTGACCGCCTTCACCCACAAGGGTGGCATGCACGTGGACGCCATGCGCAAGGACGAGCGCACCTACGAACACCTCTCCCCCGAGCTGGTGGGCAACGAGCGTCGGCTGCTCATCTCCGAGCTCTCGGGCGCGGCCACCATCCTGGCCAAGACCGAGCGCTACAGCCTGACCCACAACAAGGAGATGCTCCGTCGGGTGCTCCGGGAGGTACAGCACCTGGAGGCCGAAGGCTACCAGTTCGAGGCCGCCGAGGCCTCCTTCGAACTGCTGGTCAAGCGCCTGCTCGGTCGATACAAGCCCCATTTCGAACTGCTGGGCTACCGGGTGACGGTGGACGGTACCCACCCCGCCGGGCCGGCCGCTGCCGAGGCCGGCATCGAAGCCACGATGAAGCTGACGGTGGGCGGGGAGACCGTGCACACGGCCAGCGAGGGCGACGGCCCCGTCAACGCTCTGGACGGCGCCCTGAGGAAGGCCCTGGAGCCCTTCTACCCCTTGGTGGCCGAGATGAACCTGGTGGACTACAAGGTGCGGGTCGTCAACCCCACGGCCGGCACGGCCGCCAAGGTGCGGGTCATCATCGAGAGCCGGGATCACGGTGACATCTGGAGCACGGTGGGGGTGTCGGAGAATATCATCGAGGCCACTTGGATGGCCCTGGCCGACAGCGTGGAGTACAAGCTGACCAAGGATGAAGAACGAGAAGCCCAGACCGAGCGCGACTGAGCTGGCCTCCCGCTACCAGCCCGAGACCATCGAGGAGGGCATCTACCAACTCTGGCGGGAGGGCGGGTACTTCCACGCCCAGCCCGGGGACGGGGGCCCGGCCTACTGCATCGTCATCCCCCCGCCCAACATCACCGGGGCCCTGCACATGGGTCACGCCCTCGACAACACCCTCCAGGACATCCTCATCCGCTTCCATCGGATGCGGGGCGAGAACACCCTCTGGATGCCCGGGACCGACCACGCCGGCATCGCCACCCAGAGCGTGGTCGAGCGCGAGGTCCTCGAACGGGAGGGCAAGACCCGCCACGACCTGGGTCGTCAGGAGCTCGTGCGTCGAATCTGGGCCTGGCGGGAGGAGTACGGCGACCGCATCCTCACCCAGCTCGAGCGCATGGGCTGTTCCTGCGACTGGCAGCGGACCCGCTTTACGTTGGATGAGGTGTGCGCCCGGGCCGTCCGCCAGGCTTTTGTGCGCATGTTCGAGGCCGGGCTCATCTACCGTGGCCGTCGGCTCATCAACTGGGACCCGGTCACCCAGACGGCCCTCTCCGACGACGAACTGGAATACGAGACGGTTCATACCTTCTTCTGGTACATCAACTACCCCCTGGCCGACGGTTCGGGCACCATCACCATCGCCACCACCCGGCCGGAGACCATGCTGGGCGACACCGCCGTGGCCGTCAACCCACGCGACCCCCGGGCCCAGGAGCTGGTGGGCAAGGTCGCCGTCCTCCCCCTGCTCGGCCGTGAGCTCCCCATCATCGCCGACGACCTGGTCAGTCTGGCCGGCGAGGGTGAGGAGGCGATGGCCGAATACTCAACCGGCTTCCTCAAGGTCACTCCCGGCCACGACCCGACCGACTACGAGATCGGTGCCCGCCACGACCTGCCCCTGGTGAACATCCTCAACCCCGACGGACGCATCAACGAGAACGGCGGCCCCTACCAGGGCCTCACCGTCGAGGATGCTCGCCAGCGCGTGGTCGAGGACCTGCGGGCCCAGGGACTGCTAATAGAGACCCGTCCCTACAGCCACGAGGTGGCCCACTCCTACCGGAGCCACGTCGCGGTCGAGCCCTTTCTGTCGGAGCAGTGGTTCGTCAATACCGAGGAGCTGGCCCGCCAGGCAAGCCAGACCGTCGAGGACGGTCGCATCCGCTTCTTTCCCGAGCGCTACGGGAAGACCTATCTCGATTGGCTGGCCGGCCTGCGCGACTGGTGCATCAGCCGACAGCTCTGGTGGGGCCACCGCATTCCCATATGGTACTGCAACGACCCCGGGTGCTTTGCGCCCGAGCAGTACCAAAGCTGCCAGGCCGGCAGCTCCGAGGCCGACCGGGCCTGCTGGCGCTACTTCTTCACCTCGCTGGAAGACCCGACCGAATGCCCCAAGTGCGGGGGTACGGACATCGAGCAGGACGAGGACGTCCTGGACACCTGGTTCAGCAGCGCCCTCTGGCCCTTCTCCACCATGGGCTGGCCGGAGAAGACCCCGGAACTCGACACCTACTACCCCACCAGCGTGCTGGTTACCGCCCGGGAGATCATCACCCTCTGGGTGGCCCGCATGGTCATGATGGGGCTCTTCCATGTCGGTGAGATCCCTTTTCGCCATGTGTATATCCACGCCATGATCCTGGACGGGCAGGGCGCCCCTATGAAAAAGTCCAAGGGCAACGGCGTGGACCCTCTGGACATCATCGCCAGCTACGGCGCCGACGCCATGCGGGCCACCCTCGCCCTCATGGCCACGGAGACCCAGGACATCCGCATGCCCGTGCGAAAGGCCACGCTCCCCGATGGCCGGACCGTCCTGACCAGCGACAGGAACGTCGTCAACAAGCTCTGGAACGCCAGCCGATTCGTCCTCATCAACCTCGAAGGCGCTGCCCCCGGCGAAGTCTCCCCTGACGACCTCACGGCCCAGGACCACTGGATTCTCAGCCGACTGGCCCGGGTCAGTCGGGAGGCCACCGTCGAGCTGGCCCAGCGCTACGGTTTCAGCGCTGCTCTGGGTGGGCTCTACCACTTCGTCTGGCACGACTTCTGCGACTGGTACGTGGAGTTGGCCAAGTCCAGGCTCGAGGCCGGGGGCGGGGAACGGCAAGTGGCCCAGAGGATGCTGGCCTTCGTCTTGGACCAGGCCCTGAGGCTGCTCCACCCCTTCGTCCCCTTCGTCACCGAGGCCGTCTGGCAGCACCTCGGCGCGGCCCTGCCCGAGCGGGGCCTGAGTGCAGAGCTGGCGGCCCCGGCGGCCGAGGCCCTGGTCTGGGCCGCCTGGCCGGGGCTCCCCGAGCGTCTCATCGACCCCCGCCTGGAGCAGCAGTTCACGCTGCTTCAGGAGGTGACCAGGGCCGTTCGCCGGACCAAGCGCTCGGTGGGTCTCCAGGAGCGGATGCCCGTCTCGGCCGTCCTTTCCTGCTACGGAGCAGAGACCCAGGAGCTCCTTCGGCCCGTGCAGGAGCTCCTCAAGTCCTCGGCCGTGCTTGTCGACCTGGAGATTGGCGTGGAACTCCCCCGTCCGCCCGCCTCGGCGCTGCAGGTGCTCGACTCCCTGCAGGTATTCGTTCCGCTGGCCGACCTGGTGGACCTCTCCCGCGAGCGGACCAAGCTGGAAAAGCAGTTGACCGAGCGTCGCAAGCACCTGGCCACCGCCGAGGCCCGTCTGGCTAACGAGGAGTTCCGCCGCAAGGCCCCGGCCGAGGTGTTGGAGCGGACGGAGGGTCGAGCCCAGGAGCTCCGCGCCCAGGTGGAGGCCCTGAAGGAGAACCTGGCAGGTCTGGGCGGGGAGTAGCAACCCACACCGGCGCGGCCCCTTCACCAGGTCGACGTGAGCGGCCGAATACCCGTGACTGTTGACACGGCCTGGCCCCTCGCTACAATTGAGCGTGAGGTGCGAAGCGAACAGGAAGGCAAGGAGGCCGGGATGGTCGAGGTGGAACTGGCCAGACTGCTCATCAGCGAGATGCGGTCGCCCCAGATGATCGTCCTCAAGGAGAAGGAGGGGGAGCGCAGCTTCCCCATCTTCATCGGCTACGCCGAGGCCTGGGCCATCGACAAGGGCCTGAAGGGAATGCAACTGGCCCGACCCCTCACCCACGACCTCCTGGCCGGGGTCATCACCAGCCTGGGGGGCGAGCTGGAGCGGGTGGTCGTCTGCGACCTGCGCGAGGATGAGACGGGGGGAACCTTCTACGCCAAGCTGGTGATTCGTCAGAACGGAAGCCTCGTCGAGGTGGACTCCCGCCCCTCAGACGCCATCGCCCTGGCCAGCCAGGAGCACATACCCATCTTCGTCGAGGAGCACGTGCTTGACACGGTGGCCATGGGCGACGAGCTTCCGGATGAGGACGGCCCCGCTCCCACAGGCGAGAACGAGCAGGAGAGATAGGCCGCCGAGCGCAACCGAGTAACTTACCTCCACCTGGCTGCCCTCACTTCGCGGGGAAGTGCCCGACCGCGCACCTCCTCAGTGCTGCCGCCGCTTGCGGGCCTGCTTCGCCCTCACCTGCCCGAGGTCGGCTCACATCGAAAGCCGGTATCTCCACGGTCCCTGAGACCCCGGCACAATCCGGATGGGCAAGCCGCAGCCGGGGCGACCGTCCCCCAGCGTCTTTCACCCGGGGTTTCTCCTCAGTCCAGGCCCATCGCCTTCAGGTTCTCGAGGCTGATCTCCAGGCTCTCGAATGGGTCTCGCTGGCAGGTGTCCTGCTCGACGATGTACCACTTGGTGCCGGCGGCCCGGGCGGCCTTGAGGATGGCGTCCCAGTTGAGGTTCCCCTCGCCGATCTCGGCGAAGATCTGCTTGTGGTCGTGTACGACCATGTCCTTGAGATGGAGCAGGACGATGCGGTCGGAGAGCTTGTCGATCCAAGCGGCCGGGTCGCCCCCACCGTGCTGCACCCAGTAGGTGTCCAACTCGGCCAGGAGGTACTGGGGGTCGGAGTCCTGGTAGATGATGTCCATACCCAGGCGTCCGTCGAACTTGGTAAACTCGTGGCTGTGGTTGTGGTAGGAGAAGGTGAGCCCGGCCGCCGCCAGCTTCCTGCCTATCTCCGTACCTTCCTTGGCGAAGCGGGCGTAGCCCTCGCCGGTGCGGTAGTCACCGGGTACGCCACCAATGGCCACGTTCTCACAGCCGATCGTCTTGTGGTACTCGATCTGGCTCTCGACGTCGTCGCGCAGGGCTTCGTGGCTCACGTGGGTGGCGCAGATGGTGAGCCCCTCGCCGTCCACCACCTTGCGCAGCTCCTCGGCCCCGATGGGGCCCAGCGCCGACGTCTGGACCGCATCGTAGCCCATGGCCTTGACCTTCTTCATCGTCTGGGCGATGTCGGCCGGGGTCTTGGTGAACTCACGGACGGTGTACAACTGAGCAGCCAGCACAGAGTCAGGCATGGTCAAGTCCTCCAGGGCCTGTGACCAGGGACACCGGCAACCCGCCC
>CAZIBA010000185.1:0-5432 GCA_964536795.1 uncultured Planctomycetota bacterium
GACCCCTCCCCCGGACTCCCTCGTCGGCGGACCTGCTCTCACCGGCAGGCAGGCCGGGCTGTGAAGGCGTGGTCACGGTCACTGGTCTGTCTCCTCGCCCGTGGGTCCGCCGGTGGCCTCGGTCTGAGGCGGAGGTAGGGGGAGTTCGGCTGAATCGGTGGGCTTGGGCTGATAGCCCATCAGGGGAAGCTCGACGGTAAAGGTCGCGCCCCGACCGGGGGTGCTGTCCACGGATACAGTGCCCTGGTGGTTCTCGACGATGGAGTGGGCGATGGCCAGGCCCAGGCCGGTGCCGGCCCCCTTGCCGGGACGGTCCTTCCGGGTGGTGAAGAAGGGGTCGAAGATCTTCCCCAGGTTCTCTGCTGGGATGCCCCGGCCGGTGTCGCTCACGGCGAACCTGACCCCCGCGTCGGTGGCCTCGGTGCTGATGTGGATGGTGCCCTCGCCGGTGATGGCCTGGGCCGCGTTCAGGACCAGGTTGAGCACCACCTGGTTGAGCTGGGCGGTGTTACCCCGGACGGGGGGCAAGGGCTCCAGGGCCAGTTCCACCTTGATCCGGTGTTTGAGTTCGGGACGGAGCAGGTTGAGGGTGCTTTCGATGCCCTTGACCAGGTCCACGTTCTGCACCTCGCCCTCGTCCATGCGGCTGAAGTTGCGCAGGTCCAGGACCACCGACTGCACCCGTTCGGCTCCCTCCCGGCTCTCCCGGGCCAGGTCCCGGAGGTCGTCGAGGACGAAGGCGATGTCGGCCTCGGCCTCCAGGCGGGCCAGCTCCCGCAGCTCCATCTCGCCCGGCGGCTGACCGCGACGGAGCCCGGCCAGGACCTCCCGGTAGGCGGCGAAGAGTCGGCGGATGTCCCGGACGTAGTCGAGCAGGCGGGCCATGTTGCTGTAGACGAAGCTGATGGGGTTGTTGAGCTCGTGGGCCACTCCGGCGACGAGCTGACCCAGTGAGGCCAGTTTCTCGGACTGGATGAGTCGGGCCTGAGCCTGGCGAAGCTGACGGAGGGCCTCCTGGAGTCGACGGTTGGCCGCGGCCAGCTCGCTGTTCTTCTCCAGCAGGAAGCGGTTCTGTTCCCGAGCCTGTATCTCCAGGTGGGCCTTTTCGCGGGCCAGTTCTCGCCGGTCGACGGTCTTGAGGACCATGGCCAGCATCTCCTCCGGGTTGACGGGCTTGCGAAGGTAGGCGTCGGCTCCAAGGTTGAGGGCGGCGACGGCGTTGTCCACGCTGGCGTAGGCGGTGATGACGATGACACCCACGTCGGGCCAGCGGGCCTTGGTGCTGCGCAGGATGTCGATACCGTCGATCTGCCCGGTCGTCGGGGCCACCGGGGTCAGCCTGATGTCCAGGAGCACGCAGTCACAGGCCCCGTCCAGCCTCTCCAGGAGGGCCAGGGCGCCGGGAGCGTCACCGGCCACCTCGACGTGGTAGTCGGCATCCTCCAGGACGTCCTTCAGTGTCTCGCAGACAAGGGTTTCGTCGTCGACCAGCACCACACGGGCGGCCTCGGCTCGCTCCCCCCGGACGGGCTCGGCCGTAGGGAGCTCAGCGGTCACGCCGCTTCTCCTTGAGGAGTTCCTTGATGCGCTGGATGACCCGGAGCACCTGCCCCGCCGAGGCGGGCTTGTCCACGACGGCGAAGGCGGCGTGACGGATCTGGGCTTCGAGGGTGCGTTGGGTCTCCCCGACCTCCCGGTCTCCGGCGCCCGGTAGCCGCTGGCCAGCACGGACGAAGACCAGGTAGGCGTTGGGCTGGAGCCGGCCGATCTCCACCAGGGCGTCGGGCCCCTGCTCCCGCACCAGTTGACTGTCCAGGATAATGACGTCGTAGCTGGCCTTGCTGAGGGCCTGGCGGGCCCCACTCAGACCGGGGGCCACGGCCGTGAGGCAGTGGGAGGATTCCAGGGCCCGTCGTACGGTGTCGGCTTCGGCTTGGTCGGGGGCCACGATGAGCACACTGGGACGCTTGACCGTGCGCTCGATGAGGTCCACGGCGTGCTCGATGTCCAGGGGCTTGCTGAGGATGGCGACCGCCCCTTCCTCCAGGGCCCGACGGGCCCGCTCGTCCAGGTCGTACCCGGTCATCATGAGCACGGGCAGGTCCGGTTTGAGGGTGTGGATGAGCTGGGCGGTATCGGCTCCGTCCAACCCGGGCATGCGGATGTCCAGCAGGCAGAGGTCGAAGTGCTCGCGACTGAGGGCACCCAAGGCCATCTCCCCCTGGGTCACCACTACCACGTCGAAGCCCTTGTCGGTGAGAACGTCGCGCAGGGATTCGCCCAGGTTTGGATCGTCGTCCACCACCAACACGCGGAAGGGAAGTCCCCGGATAGGGGAGCCGTCCTGGTTGCTCTCCGCGCTCATGCTCGTTCTCCTTGCCTCCTCCTAAGTCCGCCGGGTTACCGGTCCGGGGAGGGTGGCCGGCTCCTCCCCGGTGGCCCCTTGGGTGACGTCCACCTCGTCCCCCTCCTCCGCGGCCGGGGGGCGGGCGGGGAAGGTCACGGTGAAGGTGGTGCCCTTGCCGACCGTGCTGTCCACTGTGATGGTCCCCTTGTGGTTTTCCACCAGCGCTCGGCAGACGGCCAGACCCAGGCCGATGCCCCGAGACTTGGTGGTGAAGAGGGGTTCGAAGATGTCATTTAGGTGTTCAGCGGAGATGCCCTCGCCGGTGTCGCTCACCGTGAGCAGGAGCAGGCCGTCGCGCTCGGTCGTGCGCACGGTCAGCCCACCGCCTGCGGGCATGGCCTGGATGGCGTTGGTGAGCAGGTTCATCAGCACCTGCTCCAACTGGAAGGTGTCGGCCCGGAGGGCGGGCAACCCCTCGGCCAGCTCCAACTCCACGGTGACGTTCCCCGGCACCTCGATGCGGGAGAGGGACTCCTCGACGATGTAGTTGAGGAAGGTCCGCTGCAGTGTCGGTGGCTTGGTGCGGGAGAAGTCGAGCAGGTCGGTGACGATCTGGTCGGAGCGACCGATCTCCTCCTCGATGATGTTCAGGTGCTTCCTGACCTTCTCGTCGGCCTCGGTCAGTTTGCTTCGCAGATAGTAGGCCGAGCTGCGCAGCACGCTCAGGGGGTTCCGGAGCTCGTGGCTCACGCTTCCGGCCAGTTGTCCGATGGCGGCCAGCCTTTGACTGCGGATGAGCTTCTCCTGGGTCCCGGCCAGCTCGCCCATCATGCTGTTGAAGCTCTGGGCCACCTCGGCGAACTCGTCCCGACCGGCCACGGGCACCCTCACCGAGAGGTCTCCCCGGGCGACCCGGCGGGTCCCCGAGACCAGTCGCCCCAGTGGTCGGCTGATTCGCCGGGCCAGGTAGAAGGCCAGGATGATGGCGATGGCCGAGCCACCAGCGCTGGCCAGGGCGATGATGAGCAGGGCCCGCTGACGCGGTTCGGCCAGCTCGGCCTGCGGGATGCCCACGAGCAGGAACCCCAGGTCCTGGTTGGCGGAGTTGCGCAGTTGGCTGCCGATGGCCGTCTGGAGTTGGCCGGCCAGGACGATCTCCTGGAAGCCTTCGGTTGCTACGGCCCCGACGGTGCCTGCCGGCAGCCTCTCGCCCACGGCTCGGGCCCCGTCCCGACGGTGGCTGTTGGTGGCGATGCTGACGTCGCTACGCCAGACGGAGAGGATGTGACCGGTGAGGTCGCCCACCTGGTCGGGGATGACGGTGTTGTTGTTGAGCAGGTCGCCGGCCACCAGTACGGCTCGGACCTGTCCGGACCGGTCGAGCACGGGGACGGCGGCCACCAGGGCCAGGGCTTCCTGGAGCAGTTCGGCCCGTGTCTCCAGACGTATCTCGGCCCGCTGTTGCAGTTGCTCGCTTTCCAGGAGGTCCTGGGGAATGAACTCCACACCCACGTCGGCCTCACCTTTCCAGGCGTTGGCCAGCACGGTCAGTTCCGGGTAGGCGCCACCGTCCTGCTCCCTGTTGGCCTGGCTCAGGACCACGTCGCCCGGACCGAGCAGGGTGACGAAGGAGGTCCTCTGAGCCTTCTGCAGTCGCAGCAGCACCGACCTGGCCTGCTGCTTGGCCACGCGGTCGGGGGAGGTCGCGGCCTCGGCCAGGTCCGGTGTGGCCGCCTGGCTGGCCGCCCGGCTGAGGAAATCCAGGCGCTGACGGACCTGCGACCAGGCCAGTTTCAGGTCCACTTCCAGGTCCCGGTGGGCCTTCTTCTCCAGGGTGTTGGAAAGGACCCGGGCCGTGAGGTAGGCCGTCTCGGCCATGGGCACCAGGACCACGATGAGAAAGAGAACCAGAAGTCGTTGCTGAAGGGTCATGCCTAACCCTTGAAAGCCGAGAAGGTGGCGGCTGGTTTCTGACCCGGCGACGTCACACTGCCTCCGCGCGGGGCGCCAGTCTCCGACCTCTTCTGTTCCTATAGCTGCCTTGCTATTCATCGGCTTGGCCGGTCCCGGAACTTGAGGTCTGGGCCCACCGAGGCCCTTGCCCTTGACCCGGGGCCGGGCCGGGCGCCACACTGAACACAGTGCTGGGGACGGGGAGCAGGGCATCGGCGAGGGGTGGAGAGACGGATGGGGCGGAACGCCTGGCCGGTGGAAGTCGACGGCTCCTGGGGTGAGGGGGGTGGTCAGATCCTGCGCACCTCACTCACGCTGTCCCTGCTCACCGGCCGACCCCTCTCGATCTCCAGTATCCGCGCCGGCCGACCCAGGCCCGGACTTCGTCCCCAACATCTTGAGGCCGTCCGGGCCGCTGTATCCATCTGTGGGGGACGGGTGGAAGGAGCCGCCCCGGGTTCGAAGCGCCTGCTGTTCTCCCCGGGAGAGGTGCGGCCGGGACGATACCGGTTCCGCATTGCCACCGCCGGCTCGACCTCGTTGGTGGTACAGACGATCCTCCTTCCCCTGGCCCTGGCCGAGGGCGCCTCGACCGTGAGCGTCTCCGGGGGGACGCACGTCCCCTGGGCTCCCACCTTCGACTACCTGTCCCGTCAGTGGGCTCCGATGCTTGGGCGATTGGGACTTCACCTTGGGCTCCGCCTGGAGCGGGCCGGCTTCTACCCACGGGGAGGAGGAAGTGTTTCGGTGGAAGTCGCGGGAGGTCGGGAGCCACGGCCCCTGGTTGCCTGCGAGAGGGGGGAGCTGGTGGGGGCCGGTGGCGTATCGCTGGTGGCGGACCTGCCCCGTAAGGTCGCCGACCGTCAGGCCCGGGAGCTGGAGAAGGGCCTGCGCCGGCTGGGCTTGGAGGATGCTCACGGTGAGGTGGCGATGGGGGTCGTCGAAGCCCGGGCCGTCGGACCCGGTACGGCCGTCTACGTGGAGGCGGTCTTCGCTGAAGGCCGGGCGGCCTTCACCTCCCTGGGCCGTCGGGGGAAGCCAGCCGAACAGGTCGCCCGGGAGGCCACCAACGAACTGGCCCGCTACCTCAAGACCGACGCGGCCTTCGACCACCACCTGGCCGACCAGCTCC
>CAZIBA010000186.1:0-5400 GCA_964536795.1 uncultured Planctomycetota bacterium
GCCGGCATCGTGGGGATGGGCGGGGCCGCTTTCCCGACACACGTCAAGGCCAGCCCACCCAGCGACACCCCCATCGACACCATCATACTCAACGGTTGCGAGTGCGAACCGTTCCTCACGGCCGACCACAGGATTATGGTGGAGCGTCCGGAGGACGTGGTCCTGGGGCTGCGGGCCGTGGTCCGGGCCGTGGGGGCGGAGCGTGACATAGTCGCCATCGAGGAGAACAAGCCCGTCGCCGTCGAGGTGATGAGCCGGGCGGTGGCCGGAGAGTCCGGCATCGGGGTGGTCTCCCTGCGCACGAAGTACCCGCAGGGCGGCGAGAAGATGCTCATCAAGGCCGTCCTGGACCGCGAGGTGCCTCCCTTCGGCCTCCCCCTGGCCGTGGGCGTGGTGGTGCAGAACGTGGCCACCTGCGCGGCCGTTGCCGAGAAGCTGCGCCTGGGCAAGCCCCTCTACGAGCGGGTGGTGACGGTCACCGGGACCCCGGTGGGCCGGCCGGGCAACTACCTGGTGCGGGTGGGCACGCGCTTCCTGGATCTCCTGGAGTTCGCCCAGACCGACCTGGAGCGGACGGGTCAAGTCATCAGCGGGGGTCCGATGATGGGCATCGCCCAGTACTCCCTGGAGGTCCCGGTGGTGAAGGGAACCTCGGGCATCGTCGTCCAGACGTCCGCGGAGGTCGACCGGCAGGCGGAAGTGCCCTGCATCCGTTGCGGCCGTTGTGTGGACTTCTGCCCGGTCTATCTGGAACCCTACGTCCTGGCCCAACTGGTCAAGGCCGGCCGCTGGGATGAGGTCGATGCGTACCACATCATGAACTGCATCGAGTGTGGCTGCTGCACCTACATCTGCCCGGCCAAGGTGCCTCTGGTGCAGTACATCAAGGTGGGAAAGGCCAAACGACCACAGAGGAAATGACGGCCACTGCAGAAGAACCGAAGGGGTTGGAGACCTCAGGGCCGCTCCCCGAGCTCATCTTTGCCGTCAGTCCGCACGTCCGCTCCCCGCGGACGGTGGCCGGGACCATGCGCGGGGTCCTCGTTGGCCTAACGCCCGCCGTGCTCGTCAGCATCTACTTCTTCCGCCTCTATGCGCTGCTGCTCATCCTGGTCTGTGTGGGCGCCTGCTGCGCCACCGAGGCCATATTCCAGAGGCTGCGCAAGAGGCCCGTGACCCTCTCCGACTGGTCGGCGGTGGTGACGGGGGTGCTGCTGGCCCTGGTGCTCCCGCCCCGGCTGTTCCCGGAGCAGGTAGCGGGCGGTTCGGCTCTGGCCGCTGAGCTGACCTGGCTGGGAGTGGCCGCCCTGGGGTCGGTCTTCGCCATTGCCGTCGTCAAGCAGCTCTTCGGCGGCCTGGGTAGCAACGTCTTCAACCCGGCCCTCATGGGCCGGGCTTTTCTGATGGCCGCCTTCCCGGGCTTCCTGACCACCTGGACCCATCCGGTCACCCTGAAAGTTGTGGACGCGGTGACCGAGGCGACGCCGCTGGCGGCGTGGAAGTTCGGGCACACCGCTACTCCGCTCGCCGACCTCTTGCTGGGCGAGATCCCCGGTTCGTTGGGGGAGACCTGCGCCCTGGCCCTCATCATCGGAGGCGTCTACCTCATACTCAAGGCGCACGCCGACTGGCGCGTCCCTCTGTCCATGCTGGCCACGGTGGTCGCGCTGACCGGGGGGCTCTGGCTGCTGGACTCGGAAGAGTACGCCTCGCCCGTCTTTCACCTCTTTGCGGGCGGGTTGATGCTGGGTGTCTTCTTCATGGCCACCGACCCGGTAACCACCCCGGTGACCAAGATGGGACGGTGGGTGTTCGGCATCGGGGCCGGGGCCCTCATGGTGCTCATCCGTGTGAAGGGGGGACCTCCGGAGGGGGTGATGTACTCCATCCTGCTTATGAACGCGGTGACACCGCTCATCAACCGCTGGACCCGGCCGAAGCAGTTGGGCGACCGCCACCCGTACAGGAAACCTGAGGGGGGAGGGTGATGCCCAAGACGGTGCATATGGTCGCCGTGCTGGCAGCGATCGGGCTGGTTTGTGGGGGGTCGCTGGGGGCCATGGACCTGTGGACCCGCGCCCGCATCGAAGCCAACGTGAAGGCCGAGTTCGAGGAGAAGGTCAGCGGCCTCTTCCCGGGTGCCACCGTCGAGACTACTGAGCTGGCCGATGGGACGAAGCTCTACACCGCCACCACTGACGGCGCGGTTGCCGGGTACGCCTTCGTGGCCGAGGGCATGGGCTACCAGGACGTCATCATGCTGGTGGTGGGGGTGGATGCCGACGTGAGCAGAATGGTGGGGCTTCAGGTCATGAGCAGCAAGGAGACCCCAGGCTTGGGCAAGCGGATCGAGGAGGCCGAGTTCCGCGGTCAGTTCGCAGACCTGGACGTTTCGGGCGAAGTGGTCCTGGTCAAAGGAGAGAGGACGGCGGCGAACGAGGTGTCGGCCGTCAGTGGGGCGACCGTCTCCAGCACGGCCGTTGTCGATATCCTGAACGAACGGATTGCCGAGGTCCGCCGACTGCTGGCGGAGGAGCAGTAGAATGGCCGAAACACGGAGCGGCGCGGGCGGTCGGCTCGTGGGCGACTTCAGCAAGGGCTTGTGGCGGGAGCACCCCTTGCTGGTGCCGCTGGGGATGTGTCCCACGCTGGCCGTGACGACCTCCGTGGTGAACGGGCTGGCTATGGGGCTGGCCACCTCCTTCGTGCTCGTCTCTTCCAGCCTGGTGGTCTCCTGCATCCGCAAGCTTATCCCCAAGGAGGTGCGGATCGCCGCCTTTACCATGATCATCGCCACCTTCGTCACCCTGGCCGACCTGTATCTGAAGGCCAACTTCTACGAGATAAGCAAGGCCCTGGGGGCCTTCGTGCCCCTCATCGTGGTCAACTGCATAATCCTGGGCCGTCAGGAGGCCTTCGCCAGCAAGCACGGCCCACTGCGCTCGCTGGTCGACGCCGTCGGCATGGGGCTGGGCTTCACCCTGGCACTGCTCATCCTGGGGGGCATCCGGGAGGTGCTTGGTTTCCGCACCCTCCTGGGTACCCCGGTGCCTGGGCTGGGAGAGTGGTTCCCCAACTGGTTCGTAATGATTGGCCCTCCGGGGGCCTTCATCACCCTGGGCATCATGGTGGCCGTGGCCAAGTACATAATGTCCAAACAGAAGGGCGCGTAGGGAGCGCCCGACGAGGCCGAAGAGGGAGTCGAAGCAGGATGGAGCTTTTCACCGTTTTCGTGGCCGCTGCGGTGGTCAACAACTTCGTGCTCCACTACTTCCTGGGGCTCTGCCCCTTCATCGGGGTGAGCGGACGACTGAAGAGTGCCTTCGGGATGGGCTGCGCGGCCACCTTCGTGATGTCACTCACGGCGTTGGTCACCTGGCTCATCGACCACTACATCCTCCAGTTCTTCCAGGTGGAGGCCTTCCTGAAGTACGTGGCCTTCATCCTGGTCATCGCCAGCCTGGTCCAGTTGGTGGAGATGTTCCTGCACAAGGCCCTGCCCGAGCTCTACCGGGCCCTGGGTATCTTCCTGCCTCTGATCACCACGAACTGCGCCATTCTCGGCCTGGCCCTCTTCGCCAGTATGCGGAGCTACAGCCTGGCCACGTCCGTGGTCTTCGGCATCGGGGCCGGGGTCGGCTTCACAATGGCCCTCTTGATTATGGCCGGCATCCGTGAGCACCTGGAGTTCGCCGACCTGCCCGAGGCCGTGAGGGGCATCGCCATCACCCTCATCACGGCCGGTCTTCTGGCCTTGGCTTTCATGGGGTTCAGTGGTATGCTGTAGGATTGGGTTGTGCTGCGTTTTCTCCGTCGGAGGGGGTTCCCGCAGATGCTGTTAGCGGCTCTGACACCCACGGAGACCCTCATCGTGGCCGTGTGCAGTATGGCCGGCCTGGGGGCGGTCTTCGCCGTCCTGCTGGCCCTGGCCAACAGCAGGCTCAGGGTGGAGGAGGACCCCAAGATCGCCGAGGTGGAGGGCGCGCTCCCGGGCCTGAATTGCGGGGCCTGTGGAGAGGCGAGCTGCCGGGCCTTTGCCGAGGCCGTCGTCGAGGACCGTCAACCCGTCAACGGCTGTCGGGCCGGCGGACCGGAGACCGCCCGGGCCGTGGCCGCGGTGATGGGCGTGGAGGTGGAAGGTGCGGTGTTGCAGAAGGCCGTGGTCCACTGCGGGGCCGACGACTCCATTCGCAAGCGCCGCGGCCAGTACACCGGCATCGAGAGCTGCACGGCCGCCAACCTCCACCTGGGTGGGAACATCCTCTGCCGCTACGGCTGTCTGGGCTACGGCGACTGCTACCGTTCCTGTCCCTTCGACGCCATCGAGATGGTTGACGGACTGCCGGCCGTCAACTTCGAGAAGTGCGTGGCCTGTGGCCGTTGTGTGGAAGCCTGTCCGCGAGGCATCATCAGCCTGGAGGTCATCTGCAACGACACCAACTACGCCGTCCGTTGCAGCAACCCGGAACGGGGACGGGTGGTCAGGAAGGTCTGTTCGGTGGGCTGCATCGCCTGCAAGCGCTGCGAGAAGGAATGCCCGGCCGACGCCATCCACGTCGTCGAGGACCTGGCCGCCATCGATTACGACACCTGCCAGGGCTGTGGCGACTGCGCCGAGGCCTGTCCCACCAAGTGTATCACTGTAATAGGCGGACGCATCCCGGTGATGACCGCGCCTATCGAAGCGGCGACCTGAGCCCGTGACCAGCGACGACTTCAAGCACATCATCGAAGCCCTGCTCTTCGTGGCCGACGAACCCCTGTCAGCCGGCAAGATCGCCCGCTCGGTGACCGGAATCGACGGCCACCAGGTGCGCCAACTCGTAGGCGAGCTGACCACCGAGTACGAGCGGGAGGGCCGGGCCTTCACCGTCGAGGAGCTGGCCGGGGGCTTTCGCATGATCACCCGACCCCAGTTCCACCCCTACCTCAAGGTGCTCTTCCGTCAGCCCCGGGAAGCGCGCCTGTCGCTTGCGGCCCTGGAGACACTGGCCATCGTCGCCTACAAGCAGCCCATCAACCGGGCCGAGATCGAAGCCATCCGCGGGGTGGACAGCTCCAGTCCCCTGCAAACGCTCCTGGAGCACAGGCTGGCGAGGATCGTGGGCCGCTCCGAGGAACTCGGCCGGCCCTTCCTCTACGGTACCACCAAGCAGTTCCTGGAGCACTTCGGCCTCAAAAGCATCGGCGACCTGCCCCAGGTGCAGGAACTGGTCCAGCCGGAGGGACCCGACGACTCAGAGGAAGACCGGGAGCCCGAGCCGTCGGAGGAAGAGGCCGACCAGGAGCAGGGCTGAAGGCCAGAGCTGAAAAGGACGCCTACCTGACGTAGCGAGCGATCTCGACGGGTTTCCCTCGCTTGATGGAATCCACCGCAGCGAAGACCATCCCGATACTCCT